>SUVG01000005.1 GCA_015062115.1 Elusimicrobium sp.
GCGATGTTTTTGTTTGAGCATATAGACTTTTTATGGTGCGAAAGGCAAAAACCGCGAGGGCGGTTCCGGGCGAAATTACCGTCAGGGAATTTACGCAGGACGGGCTATCCCTCTCCGTATGAATTTGAAAACCCCGCGAAAGCGGGGTTTTTTTATTTCCAAACAACCTAAATCCTTTATTATGAAAATGTTATAATTTCGTTATTATTAAAAAATCTCTTATACTGGGCAGATTGCTATGGAACAAAATAATATAAGGCAGCAATTGAACGATTTACACAGAAAAATTGAAAGGTCGGCGAAATCTCTTTCTCTCCCGGCTAAAGGAGAATCTATAGGTAGTTTTTTTAGGGAGTGCTGGATTTCTTTTAAGTTTATATTGAAAGAAAAAGAAAACATCTTTTTTGCTTTTTTACAATTGGCAACTATTGCGATTGTCTACTACCTTTGGGTGCAAATTATAGGGTGGATCCCGCAAGAAGTATGGGACGCTATCGAAAAAGAAGAAAATGGCGGAACGATTGTTTCGTTAATTTTCTTGTTGTGGAGTTTTATTTGTGTTGGAATAGCGGCTTATCCCATTGGCATTTTTACGGCATGTATGAGTGCTTCTTATACTTTGCACAGAGAGGGGAGAGATTCTACCATCTTGGAGTGTTTGAAGATTGTTCTGGCAAAATCTTGGCCCTTGTGGATATTCAGTTGGGTGGACGGTTGGATAACGGTGGACATTATTTTAGAGCGTTTGCCTAAAAAAAAGGATCGCACCCCCCGGTCTGTCAAAATTTTTAAGGAACTCGTATATCAACTCTGGAAAACTGCCACCTTGGGTGTGATTCCTGCGCTCATCTATGGAAGAACAATCAAAGAAGTCTGCAGCGATTCGCTGGCCTTATTAAAAAAATATCTATTTCCGCTTGGGAAATTGCGTGTAATTTATTCGCTTTTTTGTTGGATAATCGGTATAGGGGCTTATTTATCCTTGATAGTTTTTCTTCCCCATATCAAAGCTTTCGCGTCCCAGTATAACATTACGGGTATATTTTCTTTTTACTTATATGCAGGTGGCCCCTTGTTAGTGGCTTTGTTTATTATTGTAGTGTTATTGCGCCCCTTGTATATTATATCGGCCACGCGTATTTATTTAGATTATGCAACCGAAGAAGGTTTTCCCCGTCGGTTGCCCGAGTCTTCCTCTAAAAGTTTGAGTGCGTTTGTCGGTTTTGTGGTATTGTGTATTCTTATAGCAGTTGTGATGCTGTATAGGGATCAACTGGGAATAACTTACCTATTGCAACAAGGCATATAACTTTTATAAAACTAAAAACTCCGCGAAAGCGGGTTTTTTATTTTGTATAGGAAAATTTGTTATCATCTATATAATGTTATGTGTTTAGTGGTCGTTAGTACCCAAATAAAACTTGCCAGTATTTATCTATTTTATTTGAGGATGTAAACAAAATAGCCGGGAGCAAAAATATGCAAAGTGCAAGCAGGAAAAGAGGTTTTACGTTAATAGAATTGTTAGTTGTTGTTTTGATTATTGGAATTTTATCGAGCGTGGCACTTCCTATGTATGAAAAGGCGGTGGAAAAGAGCCGGGCTACGCAAGCGCTTACCTTGCTCAAAAGTGTGTATCAAGCGCAGTTGATGTACAAACTTGCCAACGGAAACTATGCTTCTTCTTTTGATGAATTGGATATTGATGTTCCGTGGACGGGGAATTCTCAATGGTTTACCAGTGCTACCGATACTCGTTCTAATGCGGATTGGTCGCTACAAATGTATAGTGGGGCAGATAATGTAAATATCACAATAGGCCGTATCAGTGGGAAATATAAGGGGGCCGGATTTTTTATACTTCCTTCTCAATCTCTGGGCGGTGGTCAATCTACAAAAACGGATATTATTTATTGCGGGGAAAGAACTTCGCAAGGGGTGAATTTTACCGGGACACCCGGTTCTTACTGTGAAAAAGTAATGCAAGCCCCTTATGAAAAAAACTCGGCAACCGCTCGTTACTATTTATTACCGTATTAGAGAATCTGTTTCTCCTTACCGAAGCGGGAAAATCAAATAAAGCATCACACCATGGAACAAAAAAAAATAAGGAAACAATTTTATGATTTGCGCTACTCTATGTTGAGGGCAGCCAGATCGTATACTTTGCCGACTAAAAAAGAGGCTTGGCATGGTTTCTGGAGCGATAGTTGGGAATCTTTTAAGTTTATATTAAAAGAGAAGGAAAATATCTTTTTTTCCTTGTTACAGTTGGCTACGATTGCAATTGCCTATTATGTTTGGGTGCAGATGATCGGGTGGATCCCGCAAGAAGTATGGGATATCGTTGAAAAGGATGAAGATGCCGGCTCGATAATTTCGTGGATTTTGTGGTGGTGGAGTTTTCTTTGCGTTGGGGTAGCGGCCTATCCCATTGGCATTTTTACGGCGTGTATGAGTGCCTCTTTCACCTTGCACAAACAAGGGAGAAGTTCCACCATATTGGAATGTTTGAAGATTGTGCTGGCAAAATCTTGGCCTTTGTGGATATTCAGTTGGGTGGACGCTTGGATGACGGTAGAAAGAATTATGGATCGCATACCTAAAAAAAAGGATCGTACCCCTAGGTCCGTTAAAATTCTTAAAGAACTTATATATCAGTTTTGGAAAACGGCCACTTTGGGCGTTATTCCCGCACTTATCTATGGAAGAACGGTAGAAGAAGCCTGCTCCGATTCTTTATACTTATTGAAAAAAAAGATGTTTGACATCGGGAAATTACGCGTGATTTATTCGCTCCTGTGTTGGATAATCGGTATAGGGACGTATGTATCTTTAATATTTTTGATTCCCGAAATAGATGCTTTTGCACAAAAGTATAAACTTACGGATATATTTGCTTTTTACTTATATGCCGGAATACCCCTGGTGTTGGCCTTATTTATTGTTGTAGTGTGCTTGCGCCCTTTGTATATTATATCGGCCACGCGTATTTATTTGGATTGCGCGCAAAGAAGGTCGCTTCCTGCTCGCTTGCCGGAGCCTTCTGTTAAAGGGTTGAGTGCATTTGTCGGTTTTGGGGTATTGTGTATTCTTATATCGGTTATCATGCTTTACAGGGATCAACTGGGCCTCACTTTTATATTCAAACTTGGCATATAGCTTTTATAAAACTAAAAATATTGTAAGAATACGGATAATAATAAAATGCCGCAGATCGGTATGTCTTACGAGCATGGAAGTATGAAAGATTATGCCGGAAGGGTTGTGTGTCTTGCCTATAATGATAAGCAAAACAAAGCCTGTAAAGTACTGGGTGGAAAAGAAAGGGCAAGTTCCGGCAGTATTACCTATTATCAATTGAACTAGTTTTCGCTTAAACTTAACCTACCGAAACAGCGTAAGTAAAATTCCTTTGAGTACAATTTTGGGGTCGGACGCGGAAGAAGATTTGAAGGCCGAATCCGCCTCGATAATGCGGTTTAGGGCATTTAGAAAGTTTTTCTGTGCCGGAAAGCGCCGTGCCGCGGAAACCAGGCGGTTTTCCCAATACATAAGTCCGGCCGCGCGCAAAATATCCGCGGGGGCCATGCCGGCCTCGCTCATGCGTTTGATGCGTGCCATTTTAAGAATAGGAAATGTCATTTTACTCAAAATACCGATAGGTTCTTCTCCATCGTCGAGCAATTTATCCAGCAGTTTAATCGCCCGGTTTTTGTCGCACGCGGTAATGGCGTTGGCCAGTTCAAAAGGGTTTTCTTCTTTGCTAAAGCCGATGCAGGCCAAAACATCTTCTTGCGTAATGGTTTTATCGGTACGGTCTAGGGTGTAGAGGTAAAGTTTTTCGATTTCGTTTTCCAACGCGTTTAATTCCCCGCCTACGATTTCGCACAACATATCCAACGAATCAAAATCGGCATTTAGGCCTTTTTCGCGTAATTTTTCGCGCGTCCACAAACTTAGTTCTTCTTTTTGGAGTTCATCAAAATTGGCCACGCGTCCCGCATCCGAACATACTTCGGCGAGCACTTTTTCGGTCTTCATTTTTTTAGAATCGTTGTGCGTTAAGATAAGCGTAGTGGAGGGGAGGGGATTATCCAAGTAGCGAATCAGGGCCTCTTTGGGCTCTTTGCGCAGTTTCTCAATACCCGTAAGCACTAATACGCGCGCGTCCGAAAATACGGGAGCGGTATTGGCCATGGCTAAAAGTTCGCCCATGTCGGCCTTATCGGCTTCGGCTTGGTAGAAGTTGAAATCGTCCGGGTGCAAAATTTCGCGGATTTTTTGAATAACCAAATTTTTGCGATACACATCTTCCCCCGTTAATAAATAAACGGGGAGAACCGTATTTTTGGCTAGTTCGGCATTTAATTTTTCCGCGGTAATTTTTGCCATGTTATTGGGTAATGGTGGTATATTCCGGGTTATTCATTACTTTCTTTTTGTTTTCGCTCATCACGGAACCGAACCCGTCCACGGTGCGTTTTACAATATCTTTAGAAAGTTTTTGGAATACCACATCGCGCGCTTGTACTTCGGTCATACCGCCGGGCAAGGTGGATGCCGCATAAATTTGGGTGCCCATAAAGGCAGGCTCGCGCCAAACGGGTGCGTTGGTGGTTTTGTCCATAAGCACGACATCTAACCAAATATCCATGCGGTAAACGGTGGGAATAAGTTGGCTGTCGTATTGAATCGGCACATTTAAGTAGCGGGAAATGGTGGTAACCACTACCCCTTCGGCGCCGTTATTTTCGGAGACGATTTGATAGGTTCCGTCGCGCAAGAACTCATCGTAGAGTTCATTGTAGAATTTATCTTCGAGAGCAAACACTTCCGTCTTGTTCAAAATAGGGCGTATGGCCACTTTTTTGATGTGTTGCGGCATAATTTGCGCCTGCGGCGTGTAAAGGGCTCCTTCGGTGGCGCAGGCCGATAATACGGCTGCGGAACAGAGGGCAAATAGGAACTTTTTCATAGAATCTCCGGAAGAGAGGGCGAACTGAAAATCGGCTCGCCCCTCAAATTATTTTTTGGGTGCCGCCACCACACTTACCATGCGGCCCGGCACGACAATGATTTTTTTAATTTCAAAACCTTCCAATGCGCGTTGGACTTTTTCGCTGGCTAAAGCCATTTTTTCCGTTTCCTCACGGCTGGCACCGACGGGTACCAAAATGCGATCGCGCACTTTGCCGTTTACTTGTACCCCGATGTCTTGCGTGTCGTCTTGCATCAGGGACTCGTCGGCCTTGGGCCAAGCGCACTTAACCAAGAAACCTTCCCGGCCTTTTTGTTGCCAGATTTCTTCGGTTAAATGGGGGGCAAACGGATGCAAGAGTTTCAAGAAAGTATCAAAAGTTTCCTTGTTTACTTGCGGCAGTTTGCTCAGGTCGTTAAACAGTACCATCAATGCGGAAATGGCGGTATTGAAACGGAAGTTTTCAATATCATCACCCACTTTGGCGATAGTTTGGTTGGTTAAAATAGCGCTCTTTTTGGGGTCGGCTTGTTCGGTTAACTGCACATTTTCGCTCCAACCGCCTACCCGTTTTAAGAAGCGGGAAATTCCTTCAATGCCTTTCATATCCCAAGGTTTGCTGGCTTCAAACGGCCCCATGAACATTTCGTACATGCGGAACGCATCGGCCCCGTATTGGGAGAGGATATCGTCCGGGTTGATAACATTTTTCTTGGACTTGGACATTTTTTCCACCATGGGGGAAAGTTCTTCCCCGGTGGTTTTCAAGAAGGCTTTTCCGTCTTTGAAATCGATTTCTTCGTATCCGTGGTAGTTACCCATTTTGTCGCGATACGAGAAAGCCAAAATCATGCCTTGGTGGCGCAATTTTTGGAAAGGTTCTTTGTGGGTTACAATGCCCAAATCAAAAAGGACTCTGTGCCAAAAGCGCGCATAAAGCAAGTGGAGTACCGCGTGTTCGGCTCCGCCGATATAGCAATCTACCGGGCCGTAGGCTTTTTCAATAGCCGGATCGACCGCCGCTTGCGTATTTTTCGGATCCATATAGCGCAGGTAATACCAGCAGGAACCGGCCCATTGGGGCATGGTGTTGGTTTCGCGTTTGGCAGGGGCTCCGCAATGCGGACAAGTGGTGTTGACCCACTCGGTTACATTGGCAAGGGGCGATTCCCCCGTGCCGGACGGTTCAAATTTATCTACTTCGGGCAGGCGCAACGGAAGTTGATCTTCCGGAAGCGGCACAACTCCGCATTTTTCACAGTGCACCACGGGAATCGGCTCGCCCCAGTAGCGTTGGCGGGCAAAAACCCAATCGCGCAATTTGTAAGTGGTTTTGGCGTTTCCGCAACCGTGTTCTTCAAGCCACTTAATCATGGCGGCTTTGGATTCTTTTACGCGAAGTCCGTTTAAGAAACCGGAGTTAATAAGTTCTCCGTCTCCCGTGAAGGCTTCTTTTTCCACCCCTTGTTCGCTTTTGATTACTTCAATAATATCCAAGCCGAATTTTTTAGCGAAGGCGTAGTCTCTTTCGTCGTGGGCGGGAACGGCCATAATCGCCCCGGTTCCGTAACCCATAAGAACATAATCGGAAGTCCACACCGGGATTTTGTTTCCGTTTAACGGGTTTAACGCATAGGCTCCCGTGAACACACCGGTCTTATCTTTGTTTAAGTCGCCGCGTTCCAAGTCGCTCTTTTGGGCGGCCTGGGCTTGGTAGGCTTTTACGGCTTCTTTCTGTTCGGGCGTAACGATTTTTTCCAAGACGGGGTGTTCCGGCGAAACCACCATGTAGGTAGCACCGAATAAAGTGTCGGGGCGGGTGGTAAAGACGGTTAAAGTTTCATCATGTCCGTCCAATTTGAACACAACATTGGCCCCGTTAGATTTACCGATCCAGTTTTTCTGCATGGTCAGGGTGCTTTCGGGCCAATCGAGTTCATCTAAACCTTCCAACAATTTTTCCGCATATTCGGTGATTTTCAAAATCCATTGGCGCAACGCCTTGCGTTCGATTTGGTGGCCGCAGCGTTCGCACTTGCCGTTAAATACTTCTTCGTTGGCAAGACCTGTTTTGCAGGAAGGACACCAGTTTATCGGTACGGTAGATTCGTAGGCTAAGCCTTTTTTGAAAAGTTGCAGAAAAATCCATTGAGTCCATTTGTAGTATTCGGGGTCAGTGGTATCAATTTCGCGGTTCCAATCGTATGCGAGCCCGATGGACTTAATTTGGCGTTTGAAATTTTCGATATTTTTGCGTGTCGTGATGCTGGGGTGAATACCCGTAGCAATCGCGTAGTTTTCCGCAGGTAGGCCGAAAGCGTCCCACCCCATAGGGTGCAACACATCATAGCCGTTCATCAGTTTATAACGAACCAAAATGTCCGAGGCGGTGTACCCTTCCGGGTGGCCTACATGTAAGCCGGCTCCCGACGGATACGGGAACATATCCAAGCAATAAAATTTTTTGCCTTGGGGCATTTTGGGGCTGGCGAAAAGGTCGGCCTTTTCCCAGCGGTCTTGTTGTTTTTTATCAATTTGCGGAAAATTATCAATACTCATACCCTTTTATTTTAACAATTTTTGAACGAGAAAAGGGAGTTTTGTATTGGAAAAACTTTTGAGGGGTTGGCAACCGTCCGCTATCCGCGCGGGTGGAATTTTTTATGTTTGTTTTTTAAGTCGCTTATATCCAGGTGGGTGTAGATTTGTGTAGTGGTTAAATTGGCATGGCCCAGCATTTCCTGTAAACTGCGCAAATCAGCCCCGCCCGTGAGCAGGTGGGAGGCAAAAGTGTGGCGGAAGAGGTGCGGATGTAAGGGTTGGGAAATGTTGGCTTTTCGGCCTAGGGCGGCCAAATCTTTCCACACGGTTACACGGCTTACTTTTTTGCCGCGGTTGTTTAAGAAAACCTCGGAGCCGACCTCTTTATTGGCAAAGTGGCCTTCCCGCACGGCAAGATAAGCCTTTAACCGTTCGCACGCTTGCGGGTGGATAGGCACAAACCGTTGCTTGCCGCCTTTACCGAAAGCCAGCACCCAACCTTCCTGCGTGTTGATATTTTCCAATCGCAGGTTGATAAGTTCGCTCACGCGCAGGCCCGCCGCGTACAATAGTTCGATAATGGTTAAAGTGCGTATTTCGTCAAACTTTTCAGCAGGGTAAGACAAAAGCCTTTCCATCTCTTCCCGAGTCAACTGGGTAGGAATTTTTTGAGACAGGTGGGGCGATTTAACAAAGCGGGTAGGATCTTCTTTTATTTTTTCTTCAATCATTAAAAAACGGTAAAAACATTTAACGGCTTCCATTTTGCGGAACACACTGGCGGTAGCCAAATTTTCCACCACCCGCAACTGGTAGTTATACTGTTCCAAAAAATCGGGGGTAGCCTCTTCGGGTTTCAGGTCGTTGGCGGCACAATACTCCAAATAACTTTCCACGTCCGAGCCGTAAGAAAGAATCGTGTTTTTGGCCAGTTGTCGCTCAAAAGATAAATGGTTAATGAAATCTTCCAATAACAGTGTATCCATAGGGGTATTATAGGAAATTTTATGTGTAGCCGTTGTTAAAAAGAAAAAGCCTGGGTATTTTTGCTACACTATAAACAGAGATAAACAATAGGAGTTGTAAGTGAAGAAAGGTTTTACATTAGTTGAGTTGTTGGTCGTGGTGCTGATTATCGGGATATTAGCTTCTATGGCTATGCCACATTACGAAAAAGCCGTTTGGCAAAGTCGCAACGCGCAATTGAAATCAGCGGTGCGTGCCATAGCCGATGCACAAAAAATGCATCTTTTGAAAACAGGCAAGGTGGCTAAAAGCCTGCGGGCTCTTCCTGTTACCTTGCCCTTGGAAGTAAAAGCCACAAACGCGGGTGTGAATAGTAATGTTTGCAATTTGATGACACCGAAAGGGGAAGCCGTTTTGGAAGGGAAAAATTTTATAGTGGTACTAAATACGGTAAATTCTCCTACAGGGGACGACTGGGCCGGTATTGCCGTTTGGACAGAAGGCCGATACAAATGCAACGGTTTCGCATGGTGGTTGCATAGCACTAAAGACCAGGGAATGATGTGTTTAGAATCCCGTAACAAAGGTATTACCACACAAAAAGGGGAATTTTGCGAAGAGTTGGAAAGTGCTACTTGGAGTGACTTGTATAGAAGTTGGGATCGCTTTACAATGATATAGATAAATCAGAACAATAAAACCCCCGCTCGTTTGAGCGGGGGTTTTTTTATGCAAACTTAATTTATTTTTTAGCCGTTTTTTTAGCGGGTTTTTCTTCCGCTACTTCCCCTTGGGCGGCTTTTTTACCGTCGTAGTGGTGACCTAAGTATTTGACATAGAGTTTATCTTCAATTTCGTCGGCCAGTTCGGGGTTGTCTTTCAAATACTGGCGGGCATTTTCGGCGCCTTGGCCCAGTTTTTCGTCCCCATAAATAAACCAACTGCCGCTTTTTTCAATAAACCCGGCTTCCACGCCTTTGTCAATGATGCACGCTTCGCGGGAAATACCTTTGCCCAAAATAAGCGTAAATTCGGCTTGGCGATACGGCGGGGCTACTTTGTTTTTGGTTACTTTGGCGCGCACGCGGGTGCCGATTACTTCATCGCCTTTTTTCAGGTTTTCAATGCGGCGTACATCAATGCGTACGGACGCATAGAATTTCAAGGCCAAACCGCCGGGGGTGGTTTCGGGGTTACCGAACATTACACCGATTTTTTGGCGGAGTTGGTTGATGAAAATGATACTGGTTTTGGTTTTGTTAAGCAGGCTGGTAAGTTTGCGCAAGGCTTGGCTCATCAAGCGTGCTTGCACACCCACATGGGAATCTCCCATTTCGCCTTCAATTTCTGCCCGCGGAACGAGCGCGGCCACGGAGTCAATAACAATCAAATCAATCGCGCCGGAGCGAACCAATTTTTCGGCAATTTCCAAGGCTTGTTCGCCGGAATCGGGCTGGGAAACGAGGAGTTCGTCCACATTTACGCCCAGTTGTTCGGCATAGACGGGGTCCAGTGCGTGTTCGGCATCGATAAAGGCTACCGTTCCGCCCATTTTTTGGGTCATGGCGGCAACATGTAAAGACAAAGTGGTTTTACCGCCGGCTTCCGGTCCGTAAATTTCAATCACGCGGCCGCGAGGCAACCCGCCAACGCCGAGGGCTAAGTCCAAAGACAAAGCACCCGTGGGGATAGCCTCCACTTTTTGCACGCTACCTGCGCCTAATTTACAAATGGCTTCTTTTCCAAAGGCCTTTTCGATTTGGCCCAGCGCCAATTCCAGCGCTTTTTGTTTATTTGCGTCCATATTAAATTGTCCTCCAAGGGTAAAAATCAAAGGGTTACGGCTTCTTTTTTATCCGCCGTTTGACCGGAGAAGGTAAGTTTTCCGGCGTCTTTATCTAAGTGTACAATAATTTGCGCTCCCGCGGGGTAGCGGTTTATTAAAATGTTTTCCGCAAGCGGATCTTCCAATTCGCGTTGCAAGGTGCGCAGTAGCGGGCGCGCTCCGAACTTAACATCAAACCCTTTTTCTACCAAAAAGTCTTTGGCTTCGGGGGTAAGTTGCAGGGTTAGTTCTTTTTCGGCTAATTTTTCGTCCACTTCTTTTAAGGCGAGGTCTAAAATTTGACCGATATGTTCTTTAGAAAGCGAGTGGAATACTACGATTTCGTCAATGCGGTTGATAAATTCCGGGTTGAAGGTCTTTTTTACTTCTTCCATTACATTGGCTCTCATATCTTTGTATTCTTCTTCTTCGCTTTGTTTGGCGGCGAAACCCAGTTGACTGCCTTTGTTGGTGATTTCACGCGCGCCGACGTTGGAAGTCATAATTACCACGCAATTTTTGAAACTGACTTTGTGGCCCAAATTGTCGCTCAGGGAGCCTTCGTCCAACACTTGCAGTAAAATGTTGTAAATATCGGGGTGGGCTTTTTCCAATTCATCAAGCACCACTACGCTGTAAGGGCGGCGGCGGACGGCTTCGGTCAGTTGGCCGCCTTCTTCATAGCCCACATAGCCGGGAGGGGCCCCGATTAAGCGGGAAACGGCAAATTTTTCCATGTATTCGGACATATCCAACCGCACCATGGCATCTTCGTCCCCAAACAGGAAAGTAGCCAAACTTTTGGCAAGTTCGGTTTTTCCTACCCCGGTGGGGCCTAAGAACAGGAAACCGCCAATCGGCCGATGCGGGTTGCCTAACCCCGTGCGGTTGCGGCGAATGGCTTGGGAGATAACCTTGACGGCATCGTTTTGCCCGATGATTCTTTCGTGCAGGTGTTCTTCCATGTGCAAAATTTTATCGGTTTCGCTTTGGGTCAGGCGCGTAACGGGAATACCCGTCCATTTAGAGGCAACAAGGGCAATATCTTCTTCCGTCACTTCGGGTACTTGTTTGTTGCGTTCTTCCTGCCATTTTTGTTTCAAATGGTCGATATAGGCTTTCAAGCGTTCTTCCGTATCTTTGGCGGCGGCGGCCTTTTCAAATTCTTTTTGGCTCATCGCCTCTTCCTTTTCTTGCAACGCTTGGTTATATTCGGCCTGTTTTTGTTTGATTTCAGGCGGCAAAATGGCATTTTTCAGGCGGGCGCGCGCCCCGGCTTCGTCAAAGAGGTCGAGGGCTTTATCCGGCATGGCGCGGTCGGTAATATAGCGGTCGGCAATAGCGGCCGCGGCGCGGACGGCACCGTCTGTGTATTTTACCTTGTGGTGGGCTTCATATTTATTGCGAATCCCTTTTAAGATGGTAATGGTTTCGTCCACATCGGGCGGATCGGCCACTACGGGTTGGAAACGGCGTTCCAAAGCGGTGTCGGCCTCGATGTATTTGCGGTATTCGTCAAAGGTGGTGGCACCGATGCATTGCACTTCTCCGCGGGCCAAGGCGGGTTTTAACATATTGGAGGCATCAATAGAACCTTCGGCTGCACCGGCCCCGATAATGGTGTGCAGTTCATCAATAAATACGATAGCATCTTGGGCGGCGGCCAATTCATCGATGATGTTTTTTAAGCGTTGTTCAAATTCTCCGCGGTATTTGGTACCGGCGATGACGGAGGCCAAGTCCAAGCCTAAAAGCCTCTTGCCGGAAAGCACGTCGGAAATTTCCCCGCGGGCAATTTTTTGCGCCAAACCTTCCACAATGGCCGTCTTGCCGACACCGGGCTCCCCGATAAGGACGGGATTATTTTTAGTGCGGCGGGCCAAAATCTGTACGATGCGTTCGATTTCTTCTTCGCGCCCGATGACCGGGTCTAATTTATTTTGCGAAGCAAGCAAGGTTAAATCGCGCGTGTATTCGTCCAGGGTGGGGGTTTTAGATTTCTTTTTCAAATCGGCGGTGCGATTGTTTTTGGGGACGGAATTTAAGTTGATTTCTTGCGGTAAATCGCTCAAATCTTCTTCTAAATCTTCCGGTTCGGCATCTCCCAAAAAGTTAAGAACGGTATCGCGCACGGCATCTAAATTAAGGCCTAAATTAGCCAAAATTTTGCCCGCCATACCTTCTTCTTCGCGGATAAGGCCCAGTAAAATATGTTCGGTGCCGATGTGTTCGGTGCCGAGCATTTGAGATTCTTCTACCGAAAATTCCAGCACTTTTTTGGCACGCGGCGTGAACGGAATTTCGCCCAAAAGCATAATGGTATCGCCAATGCCCACCATTTTTTCGATTTCTTGGCGCACCTTGCGAAACGAAACCCCTAAATTGGAAAGAATTTTGTGAGAAACGGTACCTTCTATTGCGCTAAGGCCCAGCAAAATGTGTTCGGTACCTACATAGTCGTGATTGAGCCGTTTGGCCTCTTCCTGCGCGATGAGGATAATTTTTTGCGCATTTTCGGTAAATCTTTTTGCCATAAATATAAAACCCCTTATTAAAACGATTACTACTATTATATAAAAATAACTCCGCCCGCGCGGGGGGAAAAAGGGTTATAATCAAAAGTGCGCTTTGCGCCAAACACAGGTTCTGCCCCGGGTATATTTTGTATAATACCTTATATATGCAAGAACTTATGAATCGGGCCAAAAAAATCAAGGCTATTTTAACTGATGTAGACGGTATTTTAACGGACGGGAAACTTCATTTTTTCGTTACGCCGGAAGGGAAAATAGAAGAGATTAAATCGTTCAACGCGCAAGACGGTATTGGTGTGATGCTCTGCCACCATGCCGCAATTGTGTGTGGCATTATTACGGGCCGCCGCCATGCTACCACTGTGGCGCGGGCGCGTAACCTGGGGTACAAATATATGTACCAAGGTTTTTTAACAAAATCAGGCCCGCTTGCCGACATCTTAAAACGCGAACATCTTTCCCCGGAAGAAGTGGCCTATATCGGCGATGATATCACCGATTTACCCGTGCTTGAGCAGGTAGGGTTTGCCGCCACCGTAGCCAATGCGCTGGACTGTGTAAAAGAGCGTGTGCACTATGTGGCCAAACGCAACGGGGGGGACGGTGCTTACCGCGAAATTATTGATTTTATTCTAAATGCCCAAGGGAAGTTGGCCCCGGTGCTCACGCAGTTGGATTCTTCCGCCTGGACGGGGAAAAACAAACCCGAAATGGAAGTGATTACTTCCCAAGAAGGGATTGCCTAATATGACGAAAAAAGGAAAATTTATTGTATTGGAAGGGCCGGATAGATGCGGAAAATCTACCCAGGCCAAAATGCTTGTAAACTATTTAATTTCCCAAGGGAAAGATGTTATCTTAACGCGCGAGCCCGGCGGTACTCCCACGGCGGAAAAAATACGCCAAATCGTGTTGGAGCCGGGGCTGGATGTGCGCCCGATGGCGGAACTGTTTTTATACGAAGCCTCCCGCGCGCAACACACGCAGGAAAAAATCCTCCCCGCGTTGGAAGAAGGCAAAATTGTAATTTGCGAGCGCTATACCATGTCCACCTGTGCCTATCAGGGCTATGGCCGCGGAATCGATTTGAAAGTAATTGATACGCTTAATAAAATTGCTACATTGGAAACCCAACCCGATTTAACCCTTGTTTTTTTAATGTCCGACAAATACTTCACCGAGCGCGGCGAATATCTGTTTTCGGATCGGTTGGAACAGGAAGACTTGGCTTTCCGCCAAAAAATGCGCCAAGGGTATATGGAAATGGTAAGCAATACACCCCATGCGCATTTAGTAGATGCCGATAAAAATATCAATGAAATTCAAACTCAAGTAATCGAACTGTTGCAACAATACCACATTACCGACTGATGCCGTTTGCCGATATCCTGGGGCAGGAAAAAGCCTCCTCGTACTTACAAACACTCGTGCGGAATCAAAAAATTCCGGGCGCATTTTTGTTTTACGGAACGGACGGTGTAGGAAAGGCAAAAATGGCGTTGGAATTTGCCAAAGCCCTTAATTGCCAAGATGCCATGGCCCGCCAAACGGGAGATGCCTGCGGTGTATGTGCCAGTTGCCAGGCCATTGATAAAGGAACGCACCCCGATGTAACCTTTGTAGATTTTGTGTACCAGGCACGGTTGGAAGTAAAAAAAGATTTTTCCAGTAAAGGCTATGAAGAAGAACTGGAAAAAGAAATTGCCAAACAACAACATATTAGCGTAAATACGATTCGCGATGTAACGGCGAAATCCCAACAAAAAGCAGTAGGCAACGGTTGGAAAGTGCTGATTGTAGACCAAGCCCAATCTATGCAAGGGGCGGCGGGAAATGCTCTTTTGAAATTTATAGAAGAACCGCCGCAAAAGACCTTGTGGATTTTAATTACGAGCAAACGCTCGGTGATGCTTCGCACGATTTTGTCGCGCTGTCAACCTTTGGCTTTCAGCCCGCTTTCGCAAGACCATGTAAAACAAATTTTAGCCCAAACCGGAGCGGAAGTGGCCGATGTTGACTTGTGTGCCCGCTATAGCGGAGGTTCCGTTTCGGGGGCCCTCAAAGCCGACGGGGCACTTGAATTATTGCGCGAGGCTTCTTTTACCGAAAGCGGTATCAGCCCGCAGGGGCCGTCTGCCGTGGCGGCGGGGCTTTCCCGCACGCTGGTTACTGCCCGCCAAGAAGCGCAGGCGGTATTAGATGTGCTGATTATGGCTATTCATCAGGCATGGACGCAGGAAACCGATTCCAACCGGCAACACGCATTGCAAAATGCCCTTACCAAATTTGAAAATTATAAGCGTAGTATTACGCGCAATGTATCCCCGGCGCTTGTTTTGGAAACGGCCTTGATGAGCCTGGACGGGTTAAACTTGCAGATTTTTTAATACGGAGAAAATAAATTATGAGCAAAAAATTCTATATCACCAGTCCTCTTTATTATGTCAATTCTGTGCCGCATATCGGCCATGCCTACACCACGATTGCCTTGGATATTTTGGCCCGCTACAAACGCCAAAAAGGTTTTGATGTCCACTTTTTGACGGGTACGGACGAACACGGGGCCAATATCGAAAAAACCGCCGCCGCCAATAATGTAACTCCCAAAGCCTGGGCCGATGATGTGGCCGGTAAGTACAAAGAAATGTGGAAAGCGTTGGATATTTCTTATGATGATTTTATCCGCACTACCGATTCCAAGCACGAACATGTGGTGCAAGCCATTTTTGAAAAATTGTTAAAAACCGGCGATATTTATTTGGGTTCCTATTCCGGCAAGTATTGCGTTTCCTGCGAACAATACTATAACGACAGCGAAATTTTGGAAGGCGGTATTTGCCCCGTCCACAAAAAACCGCTTACGGAAGTGCACGAAGAAACCTACTTCTTCAAATTGTCCCGTTACGAAAAACCGCTTTTGAAATATTACGAAGAACACCCCGAGTTTTTAACTCCCAAAACGCGTGCCAACGAAATTATCAACTTCGTTAAAAACGGTTTGCAAGATTTGTCCGTTACCCGTACCAAAGTGGCGTGGGGGATTCCGGTTCCCAGCAACCCCAAACACACCATTTATGTATGGTTTGATGCCCTTATCAACTATATTTCCGCCGCGGGGGCCGGTACCTTCCTGTGCGAAGATAAAGCCGAACACGAAGAACACCTTAAAAACATCGGCGTGGAAAAATTTGAAGATTTGTGGCAAGCCGATTTGCATATGGTCGGTAAGGAAATCTTCCGCTTCCACACCGTCATTTGGCCGGCAGTACTGATGGCTTTGGGCCTTCCGCTTCCCAAAAAAGTGTTCGCCCACGGTTGGTGGACGGTGGAAGGGGAAAAAATGTCCAAAACTATGGGTAACATTGTAAACCCGGTGGAAGTGGCCGAAACCTACGGGGTAGACCCGGTGCGTGCCTTTCTGTTCCGCGAAGTTCCCTTCGGGCAAGACGGCGATTTTTCTATGGCCAGTTTCAAAAACCGCTATAATTCCGACTTGGCCAACAACATCGGTAACCTGCTTTCCCGCACACTCAATATGGCGGCTAAAAATATCGGGGAATTGCCGCAAACCATTGAGGGAGATTATGCCTTGCTCGCTAAGTCTGCCGAAGTGGAAACTGCCATTGATAAAGCGTATGACGATTTGGCATACGACAAAGTGTTGGAACATATCTACGGTTTTTCCAGCGACTTAAACAAACAAGTCAACGAAACCAAACCGTGGGAACTGGCTAAAACCAATCCCGAAGGCGCTAAAGCCGTTCTCTTGGAGTTGGTTGCCTGCCAACGCAAAGTGGCCCAATGGTTGGAACCTTTCATGCCGACCGTAGCCAAAGAAATGCAACGCCGCCTGGCTCCCGGTAAAATTGAAAAATACGGCCCGCTGTTCCCGCGTTTGGAAGAAGGCAAATAATTTATTTGTATTTTTGGCCGTGCATAAAACCGCCCTGTTTTGTGGGCGGTTTTTTTGTAAAAAAAGGAGTGTTTCTCGACGAGGACTTGACCCGTTTTTTTTTTCTTACAATAGTGCTAATCGGCAGGCAGGAAGAATTGTAGTGTTGTTTGCTTGCCGAAAACTTATTTATAAGAGGTTTTGTATGAAAAAGGGTTTTACTTTGATAGAACTTTTAGTCGTGGTGTTAATCATCGGTATATTATCTGCGGTGGCACTTCCGCAGTACACAAAATCAGTTAATAAATCTCGGGCGGCGCAAGCGTTACCTGTTATCAAGTCTTTAATGCAAGCCGTGGAAGTTTATTTTATGGCTAATGGGACTGCCCCCGAAAGTTTGGAAGATGTGGATATCAACATATCTTCCGATATGATTTTTACGGATAGCCCGGATAGCACTAAACCACTAAAATATATGTTTCGCATTACCAAACAGGGAAGTATTCAGGCGAAGGCGGCTTCCGTGGATATGCCCCATTATGAGGCGCACCCGGCAGCCACAGCAAGTAGTGGCAATAAGGTAAACCTCGGTAAAATTTGGTGTTGGGTATCGGCCGATAAAAGTGACCAAGCTGAACAAATTTGCAAAAGTATGGGAAATTTTGACAGCGAGTCCAGCGCCGTTAATGGCGGGGGACGCTATTATACCCTTAAATAATTAGCCGAAGGTTTGTTTGTATTTGGTTGGCGGGGGTGCGGCTGGGCTCAAAAATTGGTATCATATATTTATATTGTATTTTGGAGAAACCAAAACATGGCAAAAAACGACCTGACAACCAGAAACCTGATGTTAGACAGTTTGAAGCAGTATGCTAAAAACCGGATTTCTTTTAACCTGATCCGGGAGCATGACGCCAAAAACGAAATCCCTTTGGATATTTTGAAAGAGATGTACGACCACAATGTATTGGGCGTACATCTTTTGTTAATTCCCGAAGAATACGGCGGCCTCGGCGGGCAAACCACCGAAATCTACCGCGTATGCGAACAATTGGCCCGCATTGACCTCGGTATTGCCACGGGTGTATTTGCTACCTTTTTGGGTAGCGACCCTATCAATGTAGGCGGTACCCCGGAACAAAAAGCCAAATGGTTCCAAAAAATTGCTCACGAAAATAAACTGGTCGCTTACGGTGCCACGGAAGCCGATGCCGGCTCCGACTTGGTTTCCTTGCGTACCCGTGCCGAACATGTCATCAAAGACGGCAAAGTGGTGGGCTACAAAATTACCGGAAGCAAAATGTGGATTTCTAACGGCGGAGTTGCCGACATTTACACCGTACTCGCGCTTGCTCCCGGTGGCCCGAGTTGGTTTATCGTAGAAAAAGGCACCCCCGGTTTCACGCAAGATGTACACGAAGATAAACACGGGATTCGCTTGTCCAATACCTGCGGTCTCGCGTTTGATGATGTGTATGTGCCGGCTGAAAACTTAATCGGTTTGAAGGAAGGCCAAGGTTTCTTGCAAGCGCAGGCCGTATTCGGTTATACGCGCTTGATGGTAGCCGCGTTTGGTTTAGGCGGCGGCGAAGAAGCCGTGGAAACCGCTTTGCAGTATGCCCAACAACGTATTCAAGCCGGCGGCCCGTTGGCGGAAAAACAAGGGTTCATGTTAAAACTCATCACTCCGCACTATGTCCGCTTTGAAGCGGCCCGCGCTTATATTGATTGGACTGCCAAACAATTGGAAGTAAACAACCACGGTCTTGCTACCGAAGGGGCTATCGCCAAACTGTATGCCACCGAATCGGGCAACAAAGCCGCGGAAGATGCTATCCAAGCCATGGGCGGTTTCGGCTATACCAAAGAATTTGCCGTAGAAAAAATTAAACGCGATGTAAAAATTACCTGCATTTATGAAGGTACCAGCGAAGTGTTGGAAATGACCATTTTCCGCGGTCGCTGGCAGGAACATTTGAAATCTCGCGGTCAATACTACATTAACCAAGCGGCTGAATTTGAAGCCCTCCATGCGCAAAACCCCACGGTGGGGGCGGACAGTGTGGCCCTGGGCTTTAGAGCCTTGGCCCGCGTATTGGACGAATGCCGCAATAATAAACTAACCCGCCATCAATATGTAACCTTTATGTTGGGAGATTTAATCAGCGAAATGGAAGTCGCCGCTGTATTTACCCGCCAATGCGCCAACAAAGTGGTAACGGAAGGCAGCCGTTTTGACCTCACCTCCCTGTGCACCATGGCCCGCGTCAATGCCCGTCAAAGCGCGTTCAAGACCGCTTCGGAAGGCTTGCGCTTAATCTTGGGCACTTGCCCCACCATCAATACGGCCGAACTCAGCCAAGCAGTCAACTTGGTGGGTATCGAAGATGCCATGCGCGGACTGATTGAAGATATGGATACCGTGTCCGCTAAACTTAGAGAAATCTTTAAGAAATAGGAAGAACTATGAATATTATTGTTTGTATTAAACAAGTTCCCGATTCCAGCCAAGTAAAGGTTGACCCGAAAACCGGTACCCTGATTCGTGCGGGCGTGCCCAGCATTTTGAACCCCTACGATCACTACGCTTTGGAAAAAGCCTTGGCTATTAAAGCCAAAACGGGTGCGAAAGTAACGGTATTATCCATGGGCCCGGCCCAAGCCGTTGCGGTGCTCCGTTTGGCCTTGGCGTTAGGTGCCGATGAAGGTGTCCTCCTTTCCGACCGTGCCTTTGCCGGTTCCGATACTTGGGCAACCTCTTATGCGCTTGCCACGGCCGTCAAAAAAATCGGCCAGTATGATTTGATTCTCTGCGGACAAATGGCTATCGACGGGGATACTGCCCAAACCGGCCCCGGTATTGCCTATCATTTGGGCATTCCGCAAATTACTTTTTGCGAATCTATTGATGCCAACGGCAATCAGGTAGTGGTAAAGAAACTCATTGAAGGAGGCCACCAAATTTTGGAAGCCGATCTCCCCGTTCTTGTCACCATGACCATGCCGCACGATTATGTAGCCAAGTATCCGTCTTTCATGGCGGCTCATAAAGCCCAAGATAAAGTAACCTATACTTGGACGGCTGCCGATATCGGTGCTGATTTGCATAAACTCGGCTTGGAAGGTTCTCCTACCCGCGTGGATCGCATCTTCCCGCCGCCGTCCCGCCCGAAAGGCGAAATGTTCTCCGGCTCTGCCATGGAACTCGCCGATAAATTTGTTGAAATTTTGAAAAAGGAGAGTGTCATTAAATGATTCAGATTTCTGCTAACTGTGTAGGCTGCGGTAAATGTGTATCCGTCTGTCCGTTTGGGGCGCTCTCTTTGGTTAACCGCAAAGCGGTCGCTTCCAGCGCGTGTACCATGTGCGGTGCGTGCGTGAGCCAATGCCCTGTGAAGGCTCTTTCGTTGCCGGCTACGGGTACTGCCAAAAAAGACCTTTCCGCCTATAAAGGTGTATGGGTATTTATTGAAATTTCCGATGACGGACAAACGCAAAAAGTTCGTCCGGTGGGTTTTGAACTTTTGTCTAAAGGCCGCGAACTGGCCAACCAACTCGGCGAAGAATTGTGCGCGGTAGTTATCGGCAACAATATCCAACCTTATTTTGCGGAACTTTCCCAATACGGTACGGACAAAATCTACTCCGTGGAAGGCCCGGCTTATGCGCGCTACAACACTGCCGCGTATGCCAACGCTATGGTTACACTTATTAAAAAGTATAACCCCAGCGTGGTGCTTTATCCTTCTACCTATATCGGGCGCGATTTGTCCCCGCGTATTTCTTCCGAACTGTTTGTCGGTTTAACCGCGGACTGCACGGGTCTTTCCATTAAAGAAGGCAATTTGATTCAAACCCGCCCTGCGTTTGGCGGTAACATCATGGCGGACATTAAATGTCCGGACTATCGTCCCCAAATGTCCACCGTGCGTCCCAATGTGTTTAAGAAAGTGGTTACGACTCCCGGAAAAATGGCGCAGATTGTGAACGAAATGATTGCTATTCCCGCAGATGCCACCAAAGTACGCATCATCAATACCCATATGGATCCGCCTGCCGAAGGCCTGAAACTCGACGAAGCCGAAGTGGTTATCGCCGGCGGCCGCGGTATGAAAAACAAAGCCGGTTTTGATATGCTGGAATCTTTAGCCGGTGAACTCGGCGGTGCCGTGGGCGCTTCCCGTGCCGCGATTGATTTGGGCTTAAAAGCCAAAGACCAACAAATCGGCCAAAGCGGTGTAACCGTTGCCTCCAAACTGTATGTTGCGTGCGGTATTTCCGGCGCAGTACAACATGTGGTGGGTATGGAACACAGCGAAGTGATTATCGGTATTAACAAAGATGCAAACGCGCCGATTTTCAATGTGTGCAAATACGGCCTGGTCGGCGATGCGGCGCAAATTTTGCCCGCTATCATCGAACGGGTAAAATCCGCCAAGAAATAGTTTCGTTGTTTGTTTTATGGGGCCTGCCTTTCGGTGGGCCCTTTTTGTTTTGGGGCCCAGGAGAAAAATGGGTCTAAATGCTCTTGTCGCAAGTGGGTTTTTATGAAATAATATTAACAAGGTTCTCCACGGGGTGTTAATATGAAAAAAATTTTCTGTACTACTTTCTTTTTACTGCTCTCGCTTTCTGTTTTTGCTCAGGGAAAACTCGTTAAAGAGTTGGGAAAGGGCATTGTAAAGACTGCTGCCGTAGAGAGCGCTTTGCGCCCGATTACGGTGCCGCAGATGGCCTACCGTGTGATGAGTAACAGCGTGGCGGTCTCCCCCAAAGAGTTAAGCCATTGGAATCAACTCAATCGGGAAGATTTTTATGAAGCGGAAAAAATGCTGACGGATTATTTTGTTCTCTCTCCCGAAAAGGCCCCGTCCCAAGAAATGCTTGAAAGAAACATGGTGTTACAGGAGGAATTGGTACGCAACTTTTTGAACAGAAGTTATTATCTTACCCATTTCAAAAAAGAACCCACCGTTTTGCCTGTAGCCGGAACGATTGATTATTTGGAATATATTCCCTATCACTCCCGTGTAATTTTGTTGGGAGAAATGCACCAGTTAGATTGGACAATTAAGGAAGTGGAACAAGCCATTTATCAATACAAAAATGCCTACCCCGATAAAAATGTATATTACCTTTCCGAATTTGTAGATGCTACCCCCGGCGAAGAAACTTTTTTGCTCGGCACCCAAGCCGATGTGGAGCGTTTGGTTACCAAACGACCCTATTATAAAGAGATAACCAACCGCATGATTCAAGCGGGGCTTCGCGTGGTGGGGTTGGAAAATCCGCAACTTTCTCTTCGTCTTAAAAAACAAGGTGGCTATTCGGCCAGTTTCCATGAAACGGAACTTGCCTGGGAAACCATTTCTCCTGCCGCTATGGAGGCCCGCAATAAATACTGGACGGCCATTGCCCGCCGTATTTTGCTGGAAGACCCCGATGCGGTGGTTTTTATTCATGCAGGCTTTGGGCACACCGGGTACAACCAAGTAAGAAGTTTGCCTTGGCAATTAAAAGAATTTTCGCCTTTTGTAGTGGAATTTACGGAACCGAAAGCGGGCGACTTTAATATGCTTTTGGAGCGTTCCGTTCCGCAAGATATCTTTTTCAAAACCCGTAAATTGCAGGCTGCTAATCCCTATAGCCAAATTCGGGCCGTTGTTCACTTCGGCGATAAACGCGCCGCTTTAGCAGCCGGGTGCGACTTGAATATCCGCCGTATGGAAAACCAGTTGCCACGTTGATTTCAAAAAACAAAATTAAAACCCCGCTTCGTAAGAGGCGGGGTTTTTAATCGAAAATTAAATTACATATAGACGGCGTAGGAAATCCGTCCCGGTGTGGGGGGAGGGGGAATGCCCATTTTTCTTTTACGCAAGGCTTCTTCTTTTTGCCAGCGCAACAACTGATGGGTTTGTTCTTCCACATAATCGGCTTCCGGACGGGTCAACACAACCGTATGTTCCTGTACTTGCGGCCAGGCGCTTGCATTTACGAAAACCTTTTTCAACTGTTGGGTAAAAGAGTTAAAATGTTTTTTCATATTATTACTATAATGTTTTAAGAGAGGTAAAAACAGGGCCATAAGTCCCGCTTGGCGGTCCAAAAAGGGCCTAGTAAAAAGTAGGTCTTTTGACCCCGAAAAAATCGAGCGAAAGGCCCGTGAATTGATATAATCTATAATAAGGTGGGTTATGTCTATATTTTCTAAACTTTTCAAAATGTTTGTAGCCGTGGTGCTGATGCCGCTTATCCCCATGGCGCTTTTGCTTGCCTATTATCAAATTCATCTTAAAAATAACATTTTGGAAACACACGCCAATTTAGCGCAAATCGTTTCTTCTTCCATGAATCAGCACATAGAAGATTTAACCTGGCGTTTGGCGTTTAGCCGTAATATATCCGAATACCTGCTCCATAAAAAAAATCCGCAACCTATCTTGCGGGAAGCCTTAGCGGCCAATCCCGATTTTTTAATGTTGGCGGTGCTTGATAAGAACGGAAAACTCCTCTATCGTGCGGGCGATAAGCAAGTGCTGGAGCAACTTCCTTCCTTGGAATTGGAAGGAGACCCCGCCCTTAAACAACTGGCCAAAACGGCGCGTATTTCGGTCAGTAGTTTTGATGTAGTGGCCGATCGGCCTATCAGCGAATTTATTTATCCGCTTCCCAACGGAGATTTTCTATACGGTATTATGAGTTTCTTTGGTTTCATTTCCCGTATCCAGGAACAGCGCATCGGGGTAACGGGGCGCATCTATATCGTAGATCAGGAAGGTTCTGTTTATGCCAACGATTATCAATACAAGCCGGATTTTGATGCCCAAACCCTGCGCCGGGCGTTTACCTCTAAGGAACACCTGATTAAAAAGATAAAAACTTCACAGGATACCTATGTGGGGGCCTACGCTTCCACTCCTATTTTGGGCGCCTATGTGGCGGTTTTACAATTAGAAGGGGAGGCCTACCGAAGTATTTATTACACCAATATAATTATTGCTTTGTTCCTGTTATCTATTGCCACCCTGTCCTATTTCGGGGCGCTTACATTTGCCGAACGACTCGGGGAGCCGATAGCCGCCCTTTCGAACGCTGCCAAAGAAGTAAGCCGCGGAAATTTGGAAGAAAAAATTAGCGAGAAAATCGGTTGGGGAGAGTTCAAACAACTTATTTCCGCTTTTAATAAAATGACGGCAGACCTGAAAGATTATCAGGTCTTGCAACTGCAGGCCCAGGTGAGTGAAATGAAGGAACAGGTGTTCCGTGCGGTTGCGCACGATTTGCGTGCTCCGCTTTTGGGCCTTCAAGGGTATTTGTATATTTTACAAAGCGGTAAAGCCAGCGAAGAAGAACGAAAAGAGTATTTGGAACTCATGAGCCAGGCCGCCCGCAATTTGTCATCGCTTTTGGAAGATGTGCTGGAAGTTTCCCGTGCACAGGCCGGTATGATGAAACTGAAAGTGGAAGAAGTAAAAATTGATGTTTTAGCGCAGGAAGTAACCTCCACCCTGGCCCCGACGGCATTGGAAAAGGGCCTTGAGTTGGAAACGGATGTGCCGCCTCTTGTGTTTCAAGCAGACCCGAAACTTTTGCGCCGCGTCATTACCAATTTGGTTTCCAACGCCATTAAATTTACCGAAAAAGGCTATGTGCGTGTTTGTGCCGGAAACGACGGACAATTCGATTGGGTTGCCGTGGAAGACAGCGGTATTGGCATGAGCAAGCAGGAAACAAAAATGATTTTTGAGAAATATCACCAAGTCCACGCCGATAAACCGGGTTACGGTTTGGGGCTTTTTATCAGCCGCCAAATTGCCCAGGCACACGGCGGAGATTTGCAAGTAAACAGTAAACCGGGGAAAGGAAGTACTTTCAAAATTACACTTCCTAAGGAGAAGAAATGATTGTATTTTGGCGTTTATTTTTGGCGTTTTTCTTAACGGATTTTGTGGTGTTTAACCGCATGGCCGAGAAGTTGCGTGCACGCAGCCGTGCGTTGGGTATGTTGCTACACGGCGGGGTGTTTTTACTACTTTGTTTGGGGCTTTGTTATGGCTATTTAAGTATGCAGTGGCCCTTTTTGGATTTGGTACACATGCCCGGGTGGGTGTGCATTATTTTATTAACGCTTTTCCATGTTTTTTCCGATGAATTTTTCCAATTCGGCGGGAAAAGCCGCCATGGTTATTTGATGACCTTTTTTGTTAAGAACTTGGCCAATTTCCTTTTTATTTTTCTGTGCGTGCCGTTCAAAGTGCTATACGAAACAGGCAACTTCTTTGCCGAGCCGTGGGTGATTTTCTGTGTGGGGCTTGTTAGTTGTACGCGTATGTTGGGTTGGTTTAGTTTTGCTATCGAGCAAGATCGCTACGGGCGGGATTATCCTACCTTTGACGAACGCTGGTTATTATCCATGATGCGCATGATTTTCTTTCTCATTATGCTACTGCCCGGTTGGCGTTGGGTGGTGTTGTTAACCGTTTGGTTTATGGCTTGCTTGTATGCGCGCCGTATCCGTTTGATGGATATTTCCCACGCGGCCTTTTATATTGGAATTATCGGTTCTGTTGTTATAGGGTTTTTAGTCCGCCTTCGCTTTTATTTGGTAGGTTAGTATGCAACTGAGTAACTTAAAATTTGCTTGTTTAGACACCGAAACCACCGGCCTTTCCCCGGACACGGGCGGAAAAATATGTGAAATTGCCGTTTCCGTTTCGCAGGGGGGGCGCGTGGTAGAAGAATTTTCCACCCTCTTAAATCCCGGAGTTCCCATGCTGCCGGAAGTGGTTGCTATTCACGGTATTACCAACGAAATGGTAGCCGATGCCCCTACTTTTGCGGATATTTTGCCGCGGTTGCTTGGCGTGTTGGACGATTGTGTAATTGTGGCGCATAATGCCGATTTCGACCTTTCCTTTCTACGGGCCGAGTTTGCCGCGTGCGGTATGAACTTCCCTCCCTATCCTGTTATGGATACGCTTAAACTGGCGCGTAAAAGCGGAAAATTCCAGCGGAACCGCTTGGGTTGTATAGCGGAAGAACTGGGAATTTCCAATGCGGGTTGGCACCGCGCCATGGCCGATACCAAAATGACCGAGCAGATTTTCTATTATTTTCTTACAATATTAGGTAAGCAAGGTGTGAACACCTTGCAAGATTTACAAAAATTCCAGGAAAAACGCTGGAAAGATTTGATTTGTCAAAATTAAGGAGAAAGACTGTATGAAAAAAGTAGTTTTGTTAATTCGTGACGGTTGGGGCAATGCCGCCGCCGGCGCGCACAATGCCGTTTCCAATGCCAAAACCCCCAATATCGATAAGTATTTACAAGAATATCCGCATACTCAAATTGAAGCCTCCGGCGAACAAGTAGGTTTGCCTGCCGGCTATATGGGTTCCAGCGAAGTGGGCCACCTCAATATGGGTGCGGGCCGCATTGTTATCCAAGAACTCAAACGCTTAAAAGACACTATTGAAGACGGCTCCTTGTTTCAATCTGCCGCTTTTTCCGCCTGTATTGATAACTGTGTAGCCAACCAAAAACCGCTCCATGTAATGGGGCTTGTGCAGGACGAAGGTGTTCACGCCCATCACGACCATTTACACGCTATTATCAAATATGCGGCCGAAAAAGGCATCAAAGAAGTTTATGTGCACTTCTTTGCCGACGGTCGCGATACGCCGCCCCAAAGTTCTATCGGCTACATCCGCACCTTAGAAGAAAAAATGAAGGAATACGGGGTGGGCACCATTGCCACTATCCAAGGCCGCTACTATGCCATGGACCGCGGCGAAGATTGGAGCCTGACCGATAAAGCCTACAATTTGATTGTCCGCGCTGAAGGGGTCAAAGGCACCACCGCCGAAGAAGTGGTAGCCGAAGATTACAAAACCCTGCAAACGCCGGACGGCGGCCCGATGGTGGACGAATATATCCCGCCGACCGTACTGGGTGATTACAAAGGCATGGTGGAAGGTTCCAGCGTGATTTTCTTTAACTTCCGCCAAGACCGCGCTATCCAACTTACCCGCGCTTTTATTGACGATGATTACCCGGGTACTTCCCGCGGCAACCGCGTTCCGTGCGTGTATTGCGGATTGACCAAATACTACGATTCCTTCCCGTACAATGCCCTTCCGTCTATGACCGACGGCGGCGGTATGGATAACCTGTTGGGCGAAGTAATTTCCAAAGCCGGCCTTAAACAACTGCGCTTGGCGGAAACACAAAAATTCAAACACGTTACTTCCTTCTTTAACGGAAAACTCTTAAAACCCTATCCGGGCGAAGACCGCATTGAAAAGAAAGGCCGTTTTGACCCTGCCACCTTTGCCGAACACCCGGAAATGGAAGCCTATATCGTAAAAGACGAAGCCATTGAACAAATCAATTCCGGCAAGTATGACTTTATTGTTATTAACTTTGCCAACTGCGATATGGTAGGCCACACGGGCAACTTTAAGTCCGTTGTTAAAGCCGTGGAAGTGGTGGACGAATGTACCGGTGCCGTAACCGAAGCCGCCTTGGCCAAAGGTTATGCCGTTATGATTACCGCCGACCATGGTAATGCCGAAGAAATGTGGGATACCAAAATCGATATGCCCAAAACGGCGCATACCACCAACTTGGTCGACTTTATCTATCTTAACAACGACGATAAAACCGCCGCGTTGGAACCCACCGGTAACTTGGGCGATATTGCCGTAACGGTACTTGATGTGTTGGGGGTAGAAAAACCGGCCGACATGACCGCCAAAAGTTTACTCAAAAAATAAGAAATAAAATTTCTTGTTAAACGATAAAACCCACCCCTGTATTCAGTTGAAAACAACTTTTATAGGGGCGGGTTTTTATCTTTTGTATCCCTTCTTAATAAAAAGTAAAATAGAAATATGGAAACATACCTGAAAGTAAAAGTGCATGCGGACGAAAAGAAAAATAAAATCGTCCAAAAGTCCGAAGATTCGTTTGAAATCTGGGTCAAAGCCCCTGCCGAGCAAGGCCGCGCTAACGAGGCTGTCCGCACTATTTTGGCCGAACATATAGGCGTGCCCGAAAACAAACTTTCCCTCATTAAAGGCGCTACCAGCCCGGCTAAGATTTTCTTAAAAAGGCAGTAGGTTGAAATTATGAGCAAAAACCTTATACTTTCTTAATAGGAAACTACTTATGAAAAAACTACTTTCTATTTTATTGTTGCTTAACTTTTCTGTTGCGGCCTTTGCCGTCCGGGGTACGCAAGGAGATTTCCCCGGTGCGCAGAGAGATTTCCCCGGTGCGCAGGGCGATTTCCCTTTGTTTGAAACTATTGAGAAAAAGGTTTCCTCCGAGAAAAAAGTTTCTGCCAAAGCAAAAATAGAACAAATTTTGCATGCGTCCCCTAAGCCCGTTTATACCGACTACCAAGGCGATCCCAAGATTATGAATGCCATGATGCGGGAATATATTGTGGTAAAGTCGGGGGAAAATATCGGTGCCATCGGTACTTACGGCTTGGGGCCGTGCATCGGGGTAGTGTTTGTGAGCCGAAAAGACGGTCAAATTATCAAAACGGCTGTTTCCCATGTAGATGCCAAGGCCGAAATGGGAATTCGCCTTCGAAAAAAAATTGATGATCGCCCGGCCCCCATACCGGAAGAAATTTCCAATGAATTTTTTGATAAAGCCTTGCGCGGTGCGGACGATATCCAAGTGACATTGGTTGCTTCTGACGGGTATGAGGACAATGCCCGGGAAATTATCCAAAAAATTTTAGAGCGTAAACCGGCCGAAGCCAAAGTGTCTTTTGCCATAGACTTACAAGGCCCGGGTGAAATTGCCGTTAATACCGCTACGGGTGAACTGTATAGAGGGTTCGATATCTTCCAAGATATGACAGAACCCATACAAGTTCTGCGTAAAAAGAGCAAGCAAGCCGATATTAAAAACGACCGCGGCACCGGGTACACTAAATTAAGAGATGCCCGTGCAGGCGAGTAGATTTCTCTGCTTGGGGCCCTTTGCCTGTATTATTTTAACCTTACCAAGTGTATTTCCCTTCAATTTTTGCTATAATATCTATAGGAAAAAATCAGCCCGGGCCACAGGTGTAACAGTGCCCGAAAGAGATTTAGAAAAAACTTCGCGGGTTGAAAAACAACCCGTGGGGATTTTTTGACGAAACAAAACGCAAACTAAAAAGAATAATTGGTATATGAGAACTTACGAAAGTGTACTTATTGTTAAACCCCAACTCTCCGACGGAGAAGTGGGCGAATTCGTGACGAAAGCCAAAGAACTCATCACGAAAAACGGCGGAGAAGTAATCAGCGAAGAAAAATTGGGCAGAAGAAAATTCACCCACGAAGTAAATCACGTTCGCGATGGTTTCTATCTCTACTTGAAATTCAAAGCGGAACCGAAATTCGTAAAAGTATTCGAAGATGCTTTGAAACTCAATGAAAAAGTGCTTCGCTCCATGACCATGGTTGCTGTGGAAGTGAAAGTGAAGCCGGCTCCTGTCGTTGCTAAATAAAGGTTAAAATTATGCCCGCACAAATCAAATTGCCGGAACAAAACGTAGTCCTTCTAGTCGGACGGTTAACACGTGACCCGAACGTAACTTTTACGCAAAAAGGTCAGGCAGTGTGCCGTTGTGATATTGCGGTCAACCGCAGATATTTGGATGCTACCACAAACGAGTGGAAAGATGACACGGTTTTCGTTCCCGTAGTGGTTTGGGGCGCGGCGGCCGAACGGTGTAAAGACCGGGTGAAAAAGGGCACTCCCATTAGTGTGGAAGGACGCCTCACCAGCAGCGAATACACCGATAAAACAACCGGGCAAACCCGCAGATCCTTGCAGGTTACCGCCCGCCGGATCCAAATTTTGGAATCCGGTGTCGCAGGGTCCTCGTTTGACGACACCCATGCGGCCGCAAAGGACGACATCCCCACTTCCGAAGTAATGGAAGACGATGTGCCCTTTTAACATTTAGACAAGAGGAAACTTAAATGTCCGAAGAAATTAAAACGCAAGCCCCGGCTACTGCCGCTCCGGCCGTCCGCTCCGAAAGACCGGCTCGTCCGTTTATGGGCAAAAAGCGCTTTGAAAGCAGAAGAAAAGTCTGCAAAGTATGCGCTGAAAAAATCGACAATGTCGATTACAAAAACTTCCAATTCGTGAAATCCTTCACCATGGAAAGCGGTAAAATCCTTTCCAGAAGAATTACCGGCACCTGCGCGAAACACCAACGCCAGATCACCAAAGCCATTAAGCGCGACCGCAACTTGGCTATCTTGCCGTATTCTTTGCCCAAAAAATAAGTTGGAGGACGAACGATGAAAGTTATTTTGAAACAAAACGTCAAAAATTTGGGTATGGTGGGCACCGTAGTAGATGTAAAACCCGGTTATGCCCGCAACTTCTTAGTACCGCACCGCTTGGCTGAAATCGCCACCGAAGGTGCTATTAAAAATTGGCAGTTGGGTGCGGAACGCCGCGCCAAACGCATCGAAGCCGAACTTGCCGAAGCCCGCGCCATCGCCGAAAAATTGGCCGGTGTTGTGCTTCCGTTCACCAAAACCGTCAATAGCGACGGCGTAGTGTTCGGTTCCGTAAACAAAGCCGATATCTACAAGGCTTTGAACGCTTTGGGCCACAACATTGCCAAAGATTCTATCGAACTCAATATGCCGATTAAAGCTTTGGGTGAAACCGAAGTAGGCATTTATTTGAAGCCGACCGTCACCGCTACGATCAAAGTGCAAATCAACCCCTTGACCGAAGTGGAAGAAAAAATCGCCGACGCGAAAACCGAAACGGCCGAAACCAAATAAATCGTCAGTTGCGTTTTGTATAAAACCCCGCCATGTGCGGGGTTTTGTTTTTTGTACCGTTACCCCAAATGTCATGCCCGATATTTTTTGTCGGGCTCTTAAACCCGCCTTTACCCGGTTTATAAAACGCGCCTTGGGGCGGGGAAAGAATTTTATTGTTTGAGCGTGAGCGAGTTATAAAATTCTCCGCCCCGAGGCTGCGTTTTATGGGTATTGGACGGGCAGTCTTTTTGTTTCTTTTTCTGGTGGCAGAAAAAGAAAAAGGCGTTTTTTAATTGAAGAAAAAAAGAGCAACATTTCTAAAACAGTGTGGCTCCCTCCGTCGAAAGAACGCGGAAAAAAAGGGGAGCCCAGGCGCTGGGACTTGACCCGTTTTTTTTTTTTCTTACAATGTACCTAATCGGCAGGCAGGAAAAACTGTGTAGTTGTTTGTTCGCCGAAAACCAGTTTATAAGAGGTTTTGTATGAAAAAGGGTTTTACTTTGATAGAACTTTTGGTCGTAGTGTTAATCATTGGTATCTTGTCAGCGGTAGCACTACCTCAATACGAAAAAGCAGTTGCGAAGGCTCAAGTGGCAAAGGTTCTTCCTTGGTTTAAGAAAATAAAAGAAGGCCGCCAAATGTATGTGATGACTTCCGGTAATACTAAATGCATGGATTTGGGGCGCTATATGGACGCGATGGGGGTAGAGGCTTATCGGTTTGTTTGTTCAGGTACAAACGAAGTAGGTATGTGTTCAAATGAAGACTCTTGGTGTGATGGCACCCTGCATTTAGATAATAAAACCACTATTTCGAACGTCACGGGGCATGCACGCTATTATTATAAGAAAAGCAAAGGGCAGGCAACCAGTGATTTTGACATCTTATTGCTTACATACCACAGCGGATATACGGCAGATGAGAAAACAGGTGATTTGTTTTGTAAGCCAAACAGTGAGTGGGGAAAAAGTATGTGTAAAAGTTTTGCTTCGTTAGCAACCCCTGTAAAATGTGACTATAGTTCTTCGGAGTGTTACCGTATGGCTATGTGATAATAAAAACCCCCGCGATTAGCGGGGGTTTTGTTTTCCTTATTTTATCGTTTGGAATCTGCTAACATTTGCCGAATTTTACCGTTAAATGATTTTTTCTCCAGCAAATCTTCCAATGTCAGGTGCATGCGGTAGCGCCAATAATGCCGCGGGTTGGCGGGGATATTGATGCGTTCGGCTTCCGGGTCAGGCGCGCGTAAAGTTTCGTCCATACCCGTCCAATCTTGGAAGGATAACAGCGCCAACATGGAAGGGCTTTCCAAATGCATACGCACAATTTGTTCGCAGGTTTTTCCGTCTGCTTCCGTTTGGGCTTGGCCCGAACGGCCCAATACATTTTGCCAGAATTGTTGGGTAAGCGTTGGCGTTTCCTTCCACCAACCGCGCACAACGGACATATCGTGCGTGGAAGGGGTGGAAACTGACAAATAGGGATAGTTTTTTGTATCCGCAAAAGTTTCTCCCAACCGTTTGGGCATGCGTTGAATTTCCAAACTCAGCATTTGCAACTCGCCCATTACATCGGGCACGCAGGCGGGAATCATACCCAAATCTTCCGCACAGCAAAGTAGGCGGGTGCTTTGGGTAAGGGCGGGGAGTTTTTTAAGTGCCTCCGTTTTCCAAAACTCGTTATGACGGCGGAAAAAATAGTCGTTATACAGGCGGGTAAAGGCCTCTTTATCTTGCGGGTTAAGTGCACGGAAGGCCCCGTCCTGCAAGGCGGAAATCCGCGGGTGATATTTGTAGGGGTCTTTGGTATCTTTTACAAATAATACATTAGACACCAAGGCATATAATCCCTCCCGCACACGGTTGGTTTTTTCGTCCGTTTTGCCCAATAATTCGGCCTCTATTTTGCGTTGGGTGTCGAACTCCGGCTTAAGGGCAAATAAACCGTTTGCTGCAGGTACAAGGAAATTCTTTTTTACTTCCGCGGCCAAATCGGCAAATTTCTCCAGCAAATACTGTTCGGAAATATACGGTTTCAAAAAGTTTTCCTGGAAAACAAGCCCGTAGGAGCGAATCTCCTGAGCGTCCATCGGCAGGGCGGGCGTAAACTGCCCCAAAAGCCCTTGTACGCTGTGAGAAGGTATCTCCCAGATGCGGAAGAACCCTAACACATGGTCGATGCGGTACGCGTCAAAATAGCGCGCCATATGGCCAAAGCGTTGTTTCCACCAACGGTAGCCGTCTTGGGCCATAATATCCCAGTTATAGGTGGGGAAACCCCAATTTTGCCCGGTGGCGGAAAAATCGTCCGGCGGAGCCCCTGCCTGTGCGTTTACATTGAACAGGTTTTGTTCCGTCCACGCTTCCACGCTATAGGGGGAAATGCCTATTGGGATATCTCCTTTTAAGATGACGCCTTTTTCGCGCGCGCGGCGTATGGCTTTGGTCAGGTGGGTGTGCAAGATAAATTGTACATAATACCAAAAACTGACCTCGGCATAATCGGGCGACGAGGGCGCGCAGAAATGTTGCAAATCCATACGGGTAAAAATCGTATATTGCGGCCAGGTGGAAAAATCGGCTGTTTGGTACCTTTCCCGTAATACGCTAAACATAGCATACGCCGTCAACCAATGTTCGTTCTGTTGGAAGAATTGCTTAAATTCCGCACCGGCCAGCACGCGGGAGCCATCTTGTTCAAAAGCCAACTCCAAGCGTTTGCGTTTTAATTTCAAAACGGCTTCGTAATCTACCTGCTGTAAATCGTTTAGTTTTTTGCGTTCTTCCTCAAAAAGTCCGTTTGTTTTTGCGTCTAACGGCGGGAGTTGGCGCATATCGGCATACATGGGGTGAAACGCATAGACGGAAACCGCATTGTAAGGGTAAGAATCTTGCCAAGTCCCCGTGAGGGAAGTGTCGTTAATCGGCAAAATTTGAATTACGCGCTGGCCCGTTTCCACGGCCCAATCGGTTAATTTTTCCAAATCGCCGAAGTCGCCCACGCCCCAACCGCTTTCGGAACGGAGCGAAAAAACGGGCAACACAACTCCCGCGGTGCGGAAGAGTTTTTTCCAAGTAAATACGGGGCGGTGGTCGTCTTGTATCCACACTTCTTTTTCCTTCAGTTCGGGCAAGGAAAAAGTACGGTTCGGGCCGTCTTCCCAAACGGTGTCTGCGACATCTGCGTTTTGTTTTTTGACAATCAACTTATATTCAAATTGTTTGGGGAGTTGTTCCGCATCTAAAGTGCAAGTCCACTCGTTATGTTCGCCTTCCACCAAAGGTATGGCTTTGGCACTGTCCCAGGCACCTAAACTGTCGGCACTGCCGCAGAGCCATAGAGATTGCCCGGGCTCGGGACGGGCAGATTGTGCCCTCAATACAAGGGTGCGCTTAAATAGCCGTAGGGCATGTTTGGCCCGGGCTCTTCGGCGGAACACATCTGTTAAAGCGGAGGTATATAAAAAAGATTCTTGCGGCAGTTCGCGCCAAGAGTCGTTTACATAATAGGCTTCCACTTGCGGGTGGATTTCCAAACGGCGCGGAACGGCTTGCCACTCCCTGCGTAGGATACGCGCACCGCAACGCACCTCATAATGATAATGGAGGGAAAGCGGCTGTTTTAAGAGAAGTTGCATTTCTCCTTGCCAGATTTTACCGTCTTGAGTGGAAAGAGGAATATTGATTTTCCGCTCGTTGGCACCGGCCCCGGCACGATATAAGACGGCATGGAGCGTTTGGCCCCATGCCGTTTGATACGGAATTTGAAAGGATAGTTTCATACATTTACCCTCGCACAGTTTTCTTGTCCTGTACTAAAAAAGTAAATGCGGCGGCCAATAACAGGCTGATTCCGCCCACGCCTACTGCCGCGATGGCACTTCCGTTTAAGGCATATTTCATAAACGGGCCGAAGAACAGGTTTACACAAATTTGCGGGATAACGATAAAGAAGTTAAATACCCCCATGTAAAACCCCATTTTTTCGGCGGGTAACGCATTGGAAAGGAGGGCATAGGGCATCGATAAAATACTGCTCCACGCAATACCGATGCACACCATAGGCACGATTAAGCCCATTTTGGTAAATTCAAAACCGAATAAGGTTAAGCCCAAGGAGCCCAACCCCAATCCGCCGATCGTCAAGCAGACAATATGAATATATTTGGCGGAAAATTTAGTGGTGAGCCACAACAAGGCAAACGCGAATACAAAAGATACCCCATTGTAAATACCAAAGCAGGAACTACCCCAGTTAGCGGCTACCTCGTATTCGGGCGTACCCGGCGTGGCATGGAAAATGCCAGAGGCAATACCAGGGGTAAAATAGACCCACATTACCATAAACGCTGCCCAAGTGAAAAACTGTACCACCGCCAAACGGCGCATGGTGGAAGGCATGGTGCAAATGGCTTGGAAGATTTCCTTTACCGTTTTGCTAATACCGCTTGTTTGTTGTTTGGCAGCTTTGAATTCTTCCATATCGGCCGGGGGGTATTCCGGGGTGGTTTCTACGGTAGCCAAAATAGCAATGAACAACACAACGGCCCCGATGTAGAAGGAGTATTTAACCGTGTTGGGAATAGACCCCAACGGGGCAACCGTGCTGACACCGGCGTAGGCTAAAAGTTGAGGCAAAAAGGAAGCGATAACGGCCCCGGCCCCAATCATAACGCTTTGCATGGCATAGCCGGTTTTGCGTTGATTCTCCGGCAGAATATCGCCGACAAAAGCGCGGAAAGGCTCCATGCTTACGTTGACGGAAGTATCCAATACCCACAAGGCGATTACGGCCATCCAAATAGCCGAGGCCTGCGGCATAAGGAAAAGCGCAATAACAGAGAAAATAGCCCCACCCAAAAAGTACGGGCGGCGGCGGCCCAACACACACCAGGTGCGGTCGCTAAAATATCCCACAAGAGGTTGAACCAACAACCCGGTAACGGGTGCGGCCAACCACAACAAAGGCAGTTGCGATTCGCTGGCTCCCAAACGCGAATAAATAGCACTCATATTGTTCATTTGCAGCGCCCAACCGAATTGGATGCCGAAAAAGCCCAAACACATAAACATAATTTGCAGGAAAGTCTTAGGTGGTCTTTCTGTTTGCATAGTTCCTCCGAGAAGTGATACTACTTTCCATTATAACACTATTTAGAGAGATTGGTAACAATAAAATTATTCCGCATTGCGGCGTGGAAAACTAATATAAAACAAGCGGGCGCAAATGACAAAAGTTTGATATGATATATGCATGGAAAACGAAGCCTTTGACACTGTAAACGAGTATTTTAGACACTTGGGAAAAATCTCGCAGGAATTAGACCGCGAGGAGATTTCCCGCCTGTGGAAACTGGCCAAAAAGGGCGATACGGACGCAAAAAACAAAATCATGGAAATGAATTTGCGCCTCGTCGTACCGACGGCCAAGCGTTTTCAGCGCCCGGGCATGGAACTGATGGACCTTATTGAAGAAGGCAACTTGGGCCTTCTGCAAGCCATTGATAAATTTGAACCCGAGAAAGGATACCGTTTTTCCACTTATGCCGTGTATTGGATTGAGCAATATATCCGCAAATATATTGAAGAACAATCCGGTTCTATCAAAATTCCGTCGCATGCGTGGGGAAATTTGAAAAAATGGTTCCGCGCGTGGAACGAACTGAAAGAAGCCAACGGGCGCGACCCGTCCTTAAACGAAATGGCCAAGGAACTGAATTTAACGGCGCGGCAAGTAAAGTCCATTATGGACACTTTAAGCGCGGCCAAAGGGGTGGATTCTCTTACCTCTTTGGTACACGAAGAAGAAGAAATGACCTTGGAAGACTTAATTAGCGACGACGGCAAAGGAAACCCGCATGATGTTTTCTTAAAAAGCGAAAACCAACGCACCATTAAAAAAAGCATGGAAGATTTGAACGACCGCGACCGCCAAGTGGTCATCATGCGCTATGGACTTGCCGACAACGAACCCAAAACTTTAGGCGAAGTGGCGGAAATTTTAGGCCTGTCGCGCGAGCGGGTACGCCAAATTGAGGAGCGTGCCGTCAGCACTTTGCGTAAAGAGGCGCAAAAAGCCGGTATTTTGGAAATTTCGGCAATAGATTACCGCACCCGCAAACTGCATAGTGCTATGCAACCGCGTGTGAAAACCAATATTTTAGGGGAAACCGAAGGCAGCACTTTTTTGGCAAAACTAATCAAAAGCCAAAAAGCCGCCGTGCGTGCTGCCAGACGGGCCGAGGCTAAAAAGAAAGCCGCCAAGGCTGCTAAATTAGCGGCTAAACAAGAAGGGAAACCCTTAAATAAAGCGGCTAAAAAGGCGGGCACCAAAAAAGCCGCCCCTAAAAAAACCGTTTCTAAAAAAGCGGCTCCCAAAAAGGCGGTTAAAAAAACCGTTACCAAAAAGAAAGTTTCCAAAGCCGTCGGCAAAAAATCTGCAAAGAAATAATTTACGCCCCCGTAGCTCAAATGGATAGAGCGATTCCGTCCTAAGGAAGAGGTTGCGAGTTCGACTCCCGCCGGGGGTAAAATTTGAGATTTCATAATAAAAAAGCACCCTTTGTAAGGGTGCTTTTTTGATGAAGAGAAAGTTATTAAAACTTAAAACCTAAACGGGCCATTACCGTAATATATAAGGGATAGTATGTTTTTTCCAACATGTCAATTCTAGCAGAAGTTCCGTTTATTCTGCCTTCAATACCTAGAACAATATGATTGGATATTTCACCTTCAAAACCTAATCCCGCATACCAAGCAAGTCCCGTAGTCGTTTCTTTTTCTTTTCCTAAGATACTTCCATTTTTTCTGGCTGATATTTCAAATCTACTAATACCTACACCGGTTCCAAAAGGGACATAGACTCTTGCCGCATGTCTGTTTAGATACAAGCGTCCAGCTAACATAAAGTTAAAGATAGAAGTTTCTACTTCTTCCGTGAAAAAATTATAATACGAATCCCATGCTAAATTTTCAGTTTTCGAAAACAAATTCCCATTTGCTTCCACACCAAAGGCTAAAACTGGGGCGATAGTTCTAAGGTACTGTACTCCAAAAGAAACGCCTTCTTTATTTCCCCATTGAGAGTTTTCTATTTCATTTTTCGCGTCGGGTTCTCCAATGCTGATGGATAAAAAAGAATCTCCCACATTTAACCCCGTTTGCGCAAAAGCCAAGGCGGGGGCAAACATCAATACGGCCATTATTGCAATTATTTTCTTCATTTTGTTCTCCTTTATCTGTTTTGGGCGGTGGAAAAGTAACAGGTGGTTAGCAAAATAGGGAAATAAAAACGGCTGTTACATTTGAGCCAATCGAGGTAACCCAAATGATAACAGCCGTGGTTCCCCGCCATATAAAATACAGCGGGAAACACTCAGCACAGTACCCTTCGGGGATCAGCCAAAGCGCACTGTGCTTAAAACGACTGTTCTTGGACCTCGATTGTGCTGTTAGTATTCCAACAGCGCACCGCATTCTGCAATACGGTTCCAAAAACAGATATAAATTTGATACTCGCAAAACTGCTACGAATATACTTTATTGTACTATATTTCTTCTTTCTAATCTAAAAGACGGGGTTGGCGGGAGGGGGAGTTTCGCTATCCTAAAGAAAAGGGGGAAAGTTATGGAAAAAGAGAATTGTTTTTTAAGGGCCGTTAAACAGCGGCGTACCCGCTATGCATTAACGGATAAAAGCCCAATCGGTGACGATAAAATAAAAGAAATTATCCGTGTGGCGCTGGCCCATGCACCCAGTGCGTTCAATTCGCAGAGTGCCAGGCTGGCGGTATTGTTCGGGAAGTATCATAAAAAATTTTGGCAGATAACCAAAGATGCCCTGCGCAAAATTGTTTCGGCGGAAAATTTTGCTGAGACGGAAAAGAAAATAGATTCTTTTTCCGCCGCCCGCGGAACAATTCTGTTTTTTGAAGATTGGGGAACGGTGGAAGGATTGCAGGGAAAATTCCCGACCTATAAAGATAATTTCCCGCTATGGGCATATCAGTCCAACGGTATGTTGGAATTTATTATTTGGACGGCCTTTGCCGAGGTGGGCCTTGGGGCCAGTTTGCAACATTATAACCCGCTTGTGGACGAGCAAGTCCGCCGCGAGTATGGCCTTCCAAGCAGTTGGAAGTTAATTGCGCAAATGCCGTTTGGCGAGCCCTTTGCTCCGCCGGAAAATAAAGATTTTTTGCCTATTGATGAACGGGTAAAAGTGTGGGAATAAAACAGCCCCAATAAAAAACCCCTGCTTTCAAAAAGCAGGGGTTTTTGTCAGCAAAATAAATCAGCGGCCGATGGCTTTATTGAGCATAAACCAAGCCAGCAAACTCATGCCTATTAAAATGGACAACAACAAGAAAATCCAAGTGCCGCGCCAACCGCTTGATTGTTTGGTTTCCATCGGTGCGCGGGAACAAAGAGCCTTCATCATGGCTTCGGCACGCAGGACGGCTTCGTCCTTTTCCGTTTTCGGGGAAAGGGTGGCTGTGGTGGCAGGATCGGCCGCTTCCAATTTTTGGATAATGTTTTCGAATTCGTTTAATACCTGCATGGCGCGGAAACGGAACATTTCCATATCTTTAACAGGAATTTGCGTATGTTCGTGATAAACAAGTGCGTTGTCGTTAAGTTCCAAATATACTTGGTTATGCGTTTTGAGCATACCGGTAATAAAAGGAGTAAAAAGTAAACCGGAAGCCGGGGTAGGAGCGTGGACGGTGTAGCGTTCGTCCAACGCGGATATATTGGTTTTCATCTGCGTGTATTGAGACCCTGCAAAAAGCGATTGGTGCGGCACTACCTTCAATGCCGGGAATTGGCGTTTTTTCAGTTCTGCCGTAAAAATAGTAATACAAGTGGGTTCTGTTTTGGGGTTATCGTCCGGGTAGATAGCATCGTCCGCCACGCGGATAAAAGCCATATTGTCCGAAAAAGTAAACACATTTTGATATTGATGAAAATAAGTAGTAAAAAATTCCAAACGGCCGGCGGTCAATTCGGTGGTAACGGAATTTTTTTCTTTATCAAAACGGCAACCGTTTTGTTTGGCCAGCGAAGCCAGTTGGGCCGAACGCGTGCGCGTGGTGGCCACTAACCCCACGGCCGCACCTGCAACAATTAAAATAAGCAGTAAATTCATACCTTTATCATATCAAAATAAATTAGAAAGTTACAAAACATAAGGAGAAACAGGTATGTGAACACTCGTATATTTATTGAGTGGTGTATTTTTGATGGCGGGGTGCACGTTTAAGCTGTTCGGTCGAGTCCAAAAAATAACAAGACTTCCCACTTAGGTAAAAGTCTTGTTATAAAGGAACATCGGTAATTGTCTTAAAAATGGCGGAAGGGGAGGGATTCTCCCTACATAAATTTCCTGACGGAAATTTTGCCCGGGCCCGTCCTCGCGGTTTTTGCCTTCCGTGCTTTGCCGATGCCGGCTTGCACTCAAACAAAAACATCGCTGCGGACTTCGAATCCCTACGTAACGCAAAGCAGTTTGCGTTACTCCACCGCGACATATAATCAAAACGCCCCACGAGGGGCCTTTTAATTATATACGGAAGGGGAGGGATTCGAACCCTCGGTAGAGTTGCCCCTACATCAGTTTTCAAGACTGACGCCTTAAACCACTCGGCCACCCTTCCAATAGATATATTTTATGAATTTTTTGCAGTCTATGCACAGCCGCCGGGATGTTGTTCTACATATACCAGCATAAACCCGCTTTCCAGTTGTACAGAGAAGGTTTTTCCCGTTGCTTCGTTGCTTAAAGTGCGTCCGGCCCGTTGCCAACTTAAACGGGCTTTTTGAAGCGGGAATTTAAGTCCTTTCAAGGTTACTCCCGTGCAGTTTTTAAGCGGAATTAAACTCACCCGCGCGCCTTTTTCGGTGTTAAATTTTTTATCGGCGGTTATCGGGTATATAGTCCAGCCGTTTCCCCAAAGGCAGATATCCATTTTTTTAAGATAAGGGTAAACAGATAAAAAGTTTCCCAGTGTAAAGTCCAGCCTGCCCCCGGCAAAACCGGCCACGGTGCAAGATTTACAACCGTTTTGGGATAGATAATCCAGGGCCTTTTCCAAGTCTGTATTATTTTGGTTATCTACAAATAAAATTTTTTCCGAAGATAATTTTTTTTGTGTAGAGGGGGAAACGGAATCTAAATCGCCGATGACTAAATCCGGCGTGACTTTGCAGGCAAGTGCACGGTTGGCTCCACCGTCGGCAGCTAATACAAAATCTGCCTTTTGGGCCAGTTCTTTTAGTGTTTTGGCAGGCAAGGTTTCCCCGTTACCGATCAGTAATGTGTGTGTGAATTTCACTTGCTTTTCTCCGAAAGGAAATTAAAATAATCAAACTGACCGCTACCCCCACATAAAAAGGGTCTAGGGCTTCCAATACTTCGTGTTTGCGGACAAAACGCCACGCGGTCATGGCAACGGCACTGGTTAGCGAGGAGATAACAAACAGGCGGTCGCTGATGCGTCCGGGGGATAAATACCCCATTAAAATAGGGACTAATAAGCAGGCCGAAAAGTAGGAGCCCAACACCAACCAAATTTCCTTAAAACTGCCGTGAAAGACCTGTGCCATTATAATTGCCAGCGTGCCTACAAAGAAGATGGAAATGCGGTTGGAAAGAATTACATTTTTGAAACGGTGGCGTAAAAAATCAAAACTAAGCGTATTGGAGGCAATAAACAGAAAAGAATTGAGGGTGGATAGAATAATGGCCAACACCCCGGCGACAAAAAATCCTTTTAGCCCTACCGGTAATAATTGCACGGCATAGAAAAAATAGGCCTGGCCCGGTTCGGCTTGCGGTAAAACCGCCCGCGCATAGAGGGAGCCTGCCGTAGTACACAAATCAAAGCAGAGCCAAATAAAGGTGGAAATAACAACTCCTTTTTTTACGACGGAAGGACTTTTGGCCGCAAAACAACGCTGGTAAAAACTGGGGTCAATCAGCGTTGCCAAGGCAATAAATCCCCATATAAAAGTGTTCATCCACGAATTTCCGCCCGTAATGCTAAAGTGGCTGGCGGGCAGGTTGGCTTTTAGAAAGGATAATCCGCCAAAGGTGCTGACGGAGAACACAACCACAAGCAACACTGCGGCGCACATCACAAAAAATTGTACCAAGTCCGAAAATACTACCGAGCGAAACCCGCCCCATGCCGTATATAAGCAGGTAAACAGCGTGCCGCAAATCATGCCCTGCAAAACGCTCATGCCAAATACCATATGCAGAAACATACCCAAACTCAGCACATACGCTACGGGAGTAATATAGAAAAAAGTAAAGGTTGCCGCTACTTTGGCCGATTTCGGGCCGAACATTTTTCCTGTCAAATCCGGCAAAGTGACGGAGTGAAATTTGGCTACTTTATCGGCAATAAAGAAAGCAAAAATCAGGTAAGCGACATACCAAAAGAACCCTTGGGTTACAAAGTTGTATATTCCGTAGTTAAATGTAATTTCGTTTACCCCGAAGATTCCGCCATACCAGGTGGCTACCAAAGTAGCAACAAACAGCGGCAAGGTAAGTTGGCGGCCCATGAGCAGGTAATCAAGTGTGCCCATAGCGCCCTTATCTGTTTTTTCCAGGCGACGGTTCCCATAAATAGCGGCCAAAAAGGTGGCCGCCAAAATAGAGAAAAAAACGACCCAGTCCGCTATATGAAAATAAGTAAGGGTTTTTAATTCATTTAACATACTGTTCTAAAAAAGCCCCTTGGCTCTCCAAGGGGCTTATGTTTATTTTACCAAATATAATATGCGGGAATAAGTAGCAGAAGCGACAGGGTAATTAAAATTACCTCTAACCGCATAAACCACTTTACCCAAGTGGGGTACGAGATGCCCGCCAACGCCAAAGCACCCATGGTAACGGGGGCCGTGGGAATAATGGGGTTTCCCCAACCTTCACCGAATTGGTAAGCCAAAATAACCGTTTGGCGCGAAACATTTACCAAATCGCCCAAAGGAACCATAATCGGCATAGTCAGCACGGCTTGCCCGGAACCGGAAGCAATAAAGAAGTTCAGCACCGTTTGAATTACAAACATGGCTTGAGAAGCCAAAATGGGGTGCAGGGAACCTACGCTTTGGGTCATGGCGTGTAAGAAAGTATCTAAAATATGGCCGTTGGTGGCTACGATAACAATGGAGCGGGCCAAAGCCATCAGTACGCAAACCCCTACCATAGATTTTGCGCCGTCAATAATAGCATCGGTTGCTTGGTCCAAGGTCAGTTTGCCAAAATAAGCACTGGCAATCGTTACACCCAAAAAGACGGCGGCAATTTCAATCATGTACCATTGATAGCGAATTACGCCGTAGAACAAAACGGCCATGCCCAATAAAAACGAGGCAATTACCAATTTGTGCGCTCGCGTAAGGCGGAAGGTTTGGTCTACCACTACATCGTTGATGATTTTAAGTTCAGCCCGTTTTTCCAAATCCATTTTATAGGTTAAACTTTTGGTGGGATTTTTGCGTACCCGTTCGCCATACCAGGTGAAAAAACCGGCCACTACGCTGGTGAAGATAAACCAGATGATGAGGCGGTATTGCCAACCGGAATACATAGGCAGTTGGGCAATCGTTTGTGCGATGCCGACCGTAAACGGGTTTACAAACGCGGACGAAAAGCCCGTAAATGCCCCGATAAACGGAATAGACATACCCACCACGGTATCGTAACCCAAAGAAAGCGCGAGCGGGATAAAAATGGGGATAAAGATAAGCGTTTCTTCTTCCATGCCGAACATCGCCCCGCATAACGAAAATAAAAACATACATACGGGAATAAAGAACTTCTTATATTTGGGTTTATTGGCGAAAAAGAAACTTACTTTCTTAATCATGGTATTGATGGCGCCGGTGCGTTCGATAATGGTAAACAACGCGCCCACCACCAAAATAAATGCGATAATTTCCGCGCATTGGGTAAAACCTTCCACCGGAGCGGCCAGAATATTACCGATATTTTGCGGGTTGCCGGGAACAGCATGGTAAGAACCCGCTACCGCAAAAGTGCGTCCGTCTTGCTCTATGCGGTCGTATTGGCCGGAGGGGACAAGCCATGTCAGCGCGGCCACAAACACCATAATGGAGAACACCAAAAAATAGGTGTTGCACAACATTTTTTTCATTTTCGTTTTGTTTTCCTCTTGTTCGTTCAAGTTTTTTATGTAAAAAAGTGCCCCGCCGGCTCAAACAAAATAAATGCGGCGGGACACAAAAAACAATTATTGCCACTTCATCAAATACGGCGGAACGAGAAGTGCAAAGGAGAGTAAGTACATCAGTATGAGTAACGGCGCCATCCATTTAAGCCATTTGGGATAAGCAATACGGGCAAACCCGATGGCGGCAATGGTTACCGGGTCGGTAGGAATTACCATATTCATCCAACTTCCGCCTAACTGGAAAGCGAGAACCATGGTTTGGCGCGTAATGCCGATTAAGTCCGCAAGCGGGGCTAAAATCGGCATGGTCAACACGGCTTTGCCGGAGCCGGAGGGAATAAAGAAGTCGATAACGGTTTGGAGCATCATGGCTGCCCACGAGGCACAAACAGGGTGTAAGTGTTTGATGCCGGCGGACATCCAGTTAAGCATGGTATCTAAAATGTGTCCGTTATTGGCGATAATCACAATGGCTTGTGCGAAACACAACAACATGGCAATTTCCGCCATACCGCGTACCCCGTCAAAAAACGCATCGCTGAATTGCTGCATTTTCATTTTTCCCAAGAAACCGCACAAAAAGCCGACTCCCAAAAATAACGCCGCAATTTCCGTAATGTACCAGCCGCTTTCTTCCAAGTGCAACATTTCCATCAAATCAAGCCCCCAGGCATTTTTGATGGCGGAGCAAATTTGCGGTTTGAGTACCCCTAAAATAAGCGTTACCATACCCAACCCGAAAGCGATGAGAACCCATTTTTGGCGGCGGGTCATGCGGGTTTCTTGTTTGTTGAGTTTGAGTTCTTTTCTCTTTTCCACATCAAACTCATAGGTTAAACTTTTGGTAGGATCTTTTTGTACTTTATGGGCATATACGCTTAACCAAGTGATGACGACGGAAGTACAAATAATCCAGATGATAAACCGATAGCCGATGCCGGAGTAAAGCGGCACTTGTGCAATCCCTTGGGCAATACCCACCGTAAACGGGTTGGTAAATGCGGCGGCAAAGCCTACCCCTGCCCCGATAAACGGCACAGCCGTTCCCAAAGCGGAGTCATATCCGAGAGAAAGCGCGAGCGGGATAAAAATGGGAATAAAAATAAGCGCTTCTTCACACATGCCGAAAGTGGCCCCGCAGAGGGAGAAAACAATTACCCCTAACGGAATAAACAAGAAACGCAAGTTGGGTTTACGCTGAAAGAACGCACTGGCGGCTTGAATGCCGGCAGTAATGGCACCCGTTTTTTCAATTACGGCCAATACCCCGCCGATAATAAGCAGGAATACGATTACTTCAGCCGTATTGGAGAAACCTTGTACAGGGGCTTTTAATACATCAAACAAGCCCTGCGGGTTGGCCGGTACGGAGTGATAAGTCCCGGCGACGACGACCTGGCGGCCGTCCACTTCCATTTTGTCATAAGCCCCGCTGGGAACTACCCAGGTCAGCGCGGCCACAATCGCTACAATGGATAAAATAATAGCGAAAGTGTTGAGTTTGATTTTGGACAGAATTTTAGACATTTCTGCTGCGTAAACCTCGCGAATTTTAAGTATTAACAACAATTTAATATTCTACAAAATAACAGTTTGAAATAGTCAAAAAAATATTTACTTTTATCCGTACGCGCGTGCGTGATTTTTTATATACTTTACTTATATGCTCTACATTGTTCCCACACCGATCGGAAACCTGCAGGATATCACCCTGCGTGCTTTGGAAACGCTCAAAACGGCAGATGCCGTATTGTGCGAGGATACGCGCCGCACTCAAATTTTGCTTTCGCATTTCGGTTTTTCTAAACCGCTTTATCGTTATAACGAGAACGACGACCGTTCCGTAGAAAAATGCTTGGAAGCCTTGAAGAACGGAAAGAATTGTGCGCTCGTGTCCGATTGTGGCACTCCGTGTATTTCGGATCCGGGGTGGAAACTGGTAAAGCGTGCCGTAGAAGAAGGGATTAAAGTTTCTTCTTTACCGGGGCCCAGCGCGGTGGCTTGTGCGCTTGCCGGTGCGGGAATTACGGGCGGTGCTTTTACCTTTTTGGGCTTTTTGCCGCGTAAACCCGGAAAGGCCGCTAAACTCATTTCGGCCGCGTATGCCTTAAATCACCCGGTGGTGTTATATGAGTCGCCTTATCGGGTGGTAAAAATGCTGGAACTGATTTCCAAAACTTTGGGCGAACAAACCCCTATGGTATTGGCACGGGAACTTTCCAAGGTGTACGAAGAGTGGTTGCGCGGTACGGCACAAACTTTGGCAGAAGAGTTGGGGAAAAAGACCAAAGTGCAAGGCGAATTTGTGATGATTATAGACCGTCCGCATACGGAAGAAGAGGAAGAACCGCAAGATGCGCAAAACCCATATTTTTAAGACGGAGGAAATGACCCCCGAATACCTGCAAATGGCGGCCGGTGCACTGGCACAAGGAGCCGTGGCCGTAGTGCCGACCGATACTGTGTACGGCGTGGGAACGAGTGCATTTTGTGAAGAAAGTATCTTGCAGATTTACCGGCTTAAAGAAAGACCGACAGGGGTGCCTCTTCAAATTTTAACGGGTTCGGTGGCACAGGCCCGCGAGGTAGCTGTTTTTTCCGACCGGGCAGAACAATGTGCCCGCGCTTTTTGGCCCGGGGCATTAACGATGATATTGCCTCCAAACGAAAAAGGGCGTGCGCTGACCCGCGGCTTTGAAGGGTTGGGGCTTCGGGTACCGGGAAACAAATTTTTGGTTGATTTGCTCGTCCGTATGGCAGGCCCCATGGCTTGTACCAGTGCCAACTTGCACGGCCAGCCGACTTTGATAGACGAAAAAAGTATTTTGGAAACCTTTGACGGGAAAGTAGATTTTATTTTTTTAGGAGGTACCCTCAGCCCGGTATCTTCCAGTGTGGTAAATTTAACGGCAAACCCTACCCTTATACGGGAAGGGGGGGTTCCTAGGACGGAATTGGAACAAGTGCTGGGGCAACCCTTGCGCGTTTTATAACGGGAGAAAAATATGACCTTGTGGCAAATTTTAATTTCGTATTCGTTGTTGGTGGCGGCCTCTTTGTCGCTTTTGACTTATTGGATTACCAAAAAGTTCGTTCTTAAAAAAATGAGACGAACCATTATGAAGGCCGAACACAACTACCAACAACAAATTTCCACCTTGCAACAACAATTATCCGGTAAGGTAACCATGTTGGAAGGTATGGTGGAAAAACTGCGTCTTTCCAACCAGGAATTAAACCGCTTGAACGAAATTCGTTCCAAATTTATGTCCATTGTCGCGCACGATTTGCGCCAACCGCTTTCGTCGATTCAGGGGTTTACCTCGGTGCTGATGATGGATAACCCGCACGGTGGTTCCAGCGGAAGCGAACAAATGGCCTTAAACAACATCTTAAAAGCCACCGATAATATGAATATGCTGATGACGGACTTAATGGACATTTCCATGATGGAGTCCGGACGGTTCAAAATGGATGTGCGCCCGTTTGATTTCAATGCGTTACTGAGTGATGTAATCAGTTTGCAAACGGTAAACGCCCAAAAGAAAGGCATTTTTTTGCAAAAGTATGAGTATTCCAATGATGTAATGGTAGAGGCGGATCGCTTCCGTATTTCGCAAGTGATTAACAACCTGCTCGGCAATGCCATCAAATTTTCTCCGCAAGGCGGCCGGGTAGATGTGCGGTATGTAGCCACGGAAGAAAAAGTGACTTTCCGGGTAAGCGATAACGGGCCGGGAATTTTACATAGCGAGCAATTAAAAATCTTCCAAAAATTTCACCAATCCGATAACGACCGCACCCTCAAAAAACAAGGATGGGGATTGGGTTTATCCATCGCACAGGAAATTATCAACGCGCACGGGGGGGAAATCGGTGTGCAGAGTGCCGGGCTTGGGTTGGGCGCTACTTTCTGGTTTATTTTACCCCGCAAAGCGGCCGGTTTAGCCACCAAACTACATACCGAGTTAAACTCCCCGCAAGCATAGAGTTTTTAGTAAATAAATATCCCCCAGCTAGGCTGGGGGATATTTATTGTGAAAAATCAGCGTTCCCAACCGTGTAAATTTTTATAGTAAAAGTAATTTTTCAGTGCGCGTAGGTATTCAATATAACCATAGGCCCCTTCGTTTAGGTTGGTGTTATACCACAAGTATCCGTCTATCCCGGCACTAAACAATTTTTCTTCGGGTTCTTCGCCTCGGTCATACTTGCTGGAAGCGATAACGACCGTTTGGGGGGAAATGGTCCTCAGTTCCGGCATCATTACAAGCCCTGCGTAAGGAACGAGCAAGTCGGTAATGACTAAGTCGTATCGTCTTCCGTTGCGCATCTTGTTCATAAAATCAAAACCGTTCGGGAATATTTCTACTTGAGCGTTCTTCCCCAAAAATCCTTGTTCGGCCCATCTTTTAAAGTTCAGGCGGGGAAGGGCGTCGTCATTGATAAATGCAATACGCATATTTTCGGGAAGTTGGGCTAATAATTCTTCCCGTTCCAAAGCCGCTCTTTCCGGGGTAATGGGCGGATTACGCATTTTTTCGCGTACCACTGCGTAAGAATCCAACTCTTCTATTTCGTCCGGGTCGCGGATAAGCGTTTCCGAACGGGGGAGGAGATAATCGGTCCCGTCAGGGTTTAACAAGTTGAACTCTGTAGTTTTTAACACTCTGTCAGTGCGGAGAGAAAGCTCCGTCGGTTTCTGCAAGGCACTTTCCAGTAGTGGGTTAAAGCGGCTTAACATGGTAATCCAAAAATTTTCCTGCTGTTCCAAATACGGCTCGCTGGGTAGAGAGGAACGCAACGCTTGTACTTGGTGCAGCATGGAAAAAAGGGCGGTATTGAATTTTTCCCGTTCTTCTGAAAGCAAGGAGCGTCCTTCTCCCGGGATAGAGGCATACACAATCCACGGGAAAATCATGTCATGCGTTATTTGGCTTTGGGTAACTACTTGGGAATAAGTGTTTTTTAAATACTCCATGGTTTCTTTGGGGACGGGGTGCCTTAAAAACGAGGATAATTCCCCCAAAAAAGAAGGGCGCATTTGTATCCAAAGTGTGTTTAATTCGTCACGGGTTTGGCGCCAACGGGCACTTTCTTTGGCCATAATATAATTTTGGGTAAGGGTGTTTTCTATTTTGTACTGGGAGGCCGCTTCGGAAAAGGAAAAAGGCTGGCGTTTATTGGGGAAGGATTCGGATTGTACAACCACCAACGCTTGAGAGGGGTAGAGAGAATGACGAACTGCTTTTTTGTCGACAATAGGTATACCCCATGCAGCGGGCGGAGCAGATACATCCGGATAAGTTAAATGGGCGTCAATTTCTTTTAAAGGGAGGATACGCTGCACAGACCCCCGCACAGTGGGAGTAGTGGTAAGTGCTTTGGTAACATGATGGATATTTTTGGGATTCTTTTGAGCCGATACTTCACCCGAAAAAACCAATAACACCGGAGCAAGAAACAGAAAAAACATTTTGTTAATCATAACAAGGTTCCTCCTGTAAATAGCGTAACAAGTTTTAGCGTATTTAGCCAGGGGCAAAAGACCCAAAAGGAGTTAGGTCTAGAGAAAAGGACGGCCGATACCCCGGATTCTGTCAGCCCTTGCGGGCCGGGATAACCATTACTCTAAGCGGCCTACTTGGTCGCGAACGCGGGCAACGTGTGGACCGGCTTGGCCTTGCTCCATGCGGGGTTTACCGTGCCGCGCTTGTTGCCAAACGCGCGGTGCGCTCTTACCGCACCCTTTCACCCTTACCCTTGCGGGCGGTATATTTTCTGTTGCACTTTCCGTCCAACGGGGATATAGCCCCGCCGTCCCGCCCTTTCGAGCGGCGCACTGCCTTGTGGAGTCCGGAAGTTCCTCCCCCAAGCCGAACTCGGCCGGAGGCGGTTATCTGGGCCGTCCAATTCTATTTTACCAAAAAAGAAAGCGATTATAAATCGTCGAACAGGCTGGGTTGCTTCGGTTTAGGGGTTGTTTTGGGGGCCGCTTTTGCTGTCGGGCGGGGAACCGGGGTTACCTCCACCCCGTTTACCACATTGTCTTGGGATTGGGCGGGGATATCAATTTCGTTATCTTGCGGCAAGTGTTTAATGGGGTTAAAACCTAGCGATTGTTTAGCGTCCATGGCTTTATTCGCCAGCGCATCGGGGGCTTTATTTAAGTGGCGAAGCACATGCTTAATATGAATCGTAAAAGGAGTGGCCAAGCGGCGGATTACCTGCATGCGGGCGGCCAAATCGGGGTGTTTTATTTTATATTCCCCCAAGTATTGTTTTACCAAGAGTAAAGAGTCGGACTCGATAAACAGTTCTGTTGCGCCCAGTTCGGCGGCTTTAATAAGGGCCAGTTTAAGCGCAGTATATTCGGCTTGATTGTTGGTACAATGGGGCATAAAATACCCTTCCTGCGACAGGACTTTTCCGCCCAAATCGCAAATGACATAAGCCGCTGCCCCAAGGCCCGGATTTCCGCGAGAACCGCCATCAATGTTAATTTTTACTTGCATAGCACTATTGTAGCAAATTGAAACTATTCGTACTTAAGCGCATCTACCGGTTTTAAGTTGGAAGCCTTCCACGCCGGGTAGAGCGCAAAGATAAAACTGGTGGAAATGGCAATCAGGACAGACAATACCACCACCCACCACGAAAAAGTCATTTCTTTCGTGTTAACGGCCAAATGCAAAACGGCCCCGTAACCCAGCACCATACCGGCGATAGAACCGCAAAAGCCAAGCAACATGGCTTCCACCAAAAACTGGGTTAAAATATCCCTTCTTGTGGCTCCCAGGGCGCGGCGGATACCGATTTCTTTTGTGCGCGAAAAGATAACCGCCATGGTTACGTTCATAATACCGATACCGCCGGCAATCATGGCAATTAGCCCCAAAAAGAGCATATTGTTCAAGTCCTCACGGGCTTCTTTGGTTCGGGCTTTGGCGGTTTCGTGGAAAAATTTGATTTCGGGTTTTTCATTTTTACCGAATTGAGAACGCAGGAAGGTAGTTACGGTGTTGGCGGCTTGGCGGACGGTGCGTTCGTCTCCCGTTATCACGCGAATTTTTTCGGAAAAATTTTCTTGCCAGGCAGGTTGGAGTTCGTACCACGTGGTGTGCGGAATAAAAGCAGGAACGATACGTTCTTTTTCTTCGGGGAAACGGGGGTCGTCTTTGGCTTCGGGGGCATGCAAAATTCCTACCACGGTAAAGGACTCGTCGTTCATGGTAACCTGTTGACCCAGTAAATTATGCCGGTAGGTAAAATCTTTGATGTCTTGAGGGGGATCTTCGTCCGGGTCGTGATGGTTCCACTTCCACAAATCCCGTTCTTCTTTCTCATGCGGAAAAACCATCAATACCATCACGCGGTTTTTGTTTTCAATGTCCGTGTAGTTGATAAAACGCCCTTCCAGGCGATAAACAAAATTGGAATCTGCCCAAGACGGAAAAACCCCATAATTTAGAAAGGAACTGATGGTATTGTTTTTGTAATACATTCTTTCAAAAGAGTTATCTGTAACAAATGAAAGAGAGGTTTCTTCCGGGAGCATATTTTTGAGTTCTTGGTATTGGTCGGTATCCAACGGGTGTTCGGTGGAAACGTCCAATCTCCCCTTTCCGGCCAATTCCACCGCGCGTTCAATGTCTCTATAGCGTTGGCTGAGGATACTGAGTGTGTAAAAAAAGGTGGCAATACCGATAGCAATAGCAAAGAAACTTAAAAAACTACGCATCTTATGTGCGCGAATTTCGGCCCAACCGGTGGCTAGCAAGTCTATCAGTTTCATACGATTTTACCGTCCTTCATACGAATAACTCGGTGGGTATTTTCCGCCAATTTCGGGTCGTGCGTTACCATCACTAAGGTTAGCCCGTTTTTGTTAAGTTCGTGCAGTAAATCTATGACATCTTTGCTTGATTTAGAGTCCAAATTACCCGTCGGCTCGTCGGCCAAAATAATACGGGGGTTGTTGGCCAGTGCGCGCGCACAGGCCACGCGTTGGCATTGGCCTCCGGATAGTTGCAAAGGCGTGTTGGAAAGTTTGCTTTCAAGCCCTACCCTTTTAGCCAGTTCCCGTGCGCGGGGTAAAATTTCGTGGCGGGGAGTATCCGTATAACGCATCGGCAGGGCGATGTTTTCCAACACCGACAAGCGCGGCATCAAGTTAAAAGATTGAAAAATAAAACCGATATTTTCCCTTCTCATACGGGAACGGTGCAGATCGTTCATGTGTGCGGTGGGGGTGCCGTTTAATAAATACTCGCCTTGGGAAGGTTCGTCCAATAGTCCCAAAATGTTTAAGAGCGTGCTTTTTCCGCAACCGCTGGGGCCCATAATGGAGACAAATTCCCCTTCTTCTATTTGCAACGAAACCCCGTCCAGCGCGCGAAATTCTTCCGCCGCTTGATAAATTTTAACGAGGTTTTTGCAACAAATTACCATGATTCTCCGTACGGCAAAGTATTCAAAATTTTCTCTCCTTCTTGGAGCCCTTTGGTTACTTCCACCAAAGTATCGTTGGCAAGGCCCGTTTCGATTTCCACTTTTTCGGTTTTGTTGTTGCCGAGGTATTTGAAAACATAAGATTTTCCTTGTTTTTCAAATAAGGAAACGGCCGGGATTACGAGGACATCTTCCTTTTTTTCCAGTACGATAGATACATTGGCATTTACCCCCAGTAAAATGTTTTGTTTATTGCGGGGGAGTTCTACTAAAACCAAAAAGCCTTTGCTGTCGCTCCAGCGGCTTCCGCTTTTTTCTATTTGGGAAGAAATATGCGTAATCTTTCCTTTTAACGGGGGGGCTTTGTCTCCCAAGGCGGGAATTTTAATGTCCACCGGCATATTGTTGGAAAGTTTTAATACTTGCCGTTCCGTTACATACATGGGGATAACCAGCGTATCCATGTTTACCACACGCAAAAAGCAGGTGGCATTGTCGGCATTGTCGTAACTGCCGTTGAGGAAGGTTCCCAAGCGGGGAAGGGAAAGATCTCTTTCCGAAATGTCTTTATCGTAATCCATACTGTCGGCGTGGCATTTTACCACGGTGCCCGTAGCGGTAGATAAAATGGGCATAGGTTTATAATCTTCAAACTCGTTACGGCCGGGTTTAATAAGGCCCACTTCCTGCCCTTCTTTTACAAAATCGCCTTCTTTTACATACACGGCTTTTAAGATACCGCTGGGTTTGGCGGTTACTTTTTCGTCCTGCTTGGCAGTAATAGTACCGCTCGTTTTGAAAAAGAGTTCTATTTTATCCTTTTTGACGGTTTCAATGTCTTGTGGGGTAATCACATCGCCTTTAATTTTGGCAATTAAGGGTTTCACGCCAAAAAACCAGCCTGCCCATAAAATTGCCGCGGCCACTAGTAAATATACCAGGCGAAAGAGCCATTTTTTCCAAGATTTTTTCTTCATAAATCCTCCGGTTGATAGTCGTAAATTTTTTCACCCAACGCGTATTTATAGCGCAGGCGCGTAATGGTCAGCTCGGACAGCAGGGTGGCGTAATCTACTTGAGCGGAAATCATTTCCTGACGGGAAACGGTCAGATCCGTTGCGCTCATCAGTCCGTTTTTATATTTAAGTTGTGTGGCGGAAAATTTTTCTTCCGCCGCTTGCAAACGCAGTTTGGAAATATCCAAACTTTGCATTTTAAGCAACAGCGCGTTACGCGCTTCCACCACGGCGTCCCGCAAGGAGCGTAAAAATTGTTCGTAGTCCAAGTGTGCGTTTTCGTTTTCCAAACGGTTGGTTTGGCGATTGCGGTATTTGTCTATATAAAAGAAACCCAAGTCAAAACTCACTCCGGCGGAAATACCGTAGTTGTAGTCCCATAACTCGTGGTGATTGAGTCCGCGCCCGGTACTGGCAAACAAATTGACAAAAACGGACGGCAGGGTGTTGAGTTGGCTTTGCGTGTAGGATAAATCGCTTTGTCGCAATGTTAAGCGGCGGGTTCGGGCATCGTAGCGGTGGGCCAGGGCCCGGGTTAAGTCTTCCTCCAAAGAAGGCAGGGGGGCGATGTCCTCGCTGATGTGCTCGTCCAGCACGGCATGGGCTTCAATGGGGCGGTTAATGGCAATGTTGAAATTTTTAAGTTTGTTGGCATAATCGTTTTGAGCCGAAAAAAGGGACAACTGGCTACTGCGCCAACTGGTTTCACTGGATAACAAATCGGAGCGGGTTTTGAGGCCGTTATCGTAGAGAACTTTATCCTGTTCGTATTGTTTTTGCGCTACTTCCAAATCGTCTTGATACACTTGCATCAGTTTTTGTCCCAAAAGAAGGTCGTAATAAGTACGCACGGCATCTAGCACATATTGTTGAACGGCCGATTCGAAATTGATTTGAGCCGTTTGCCAGGAAAGGGAAGCCGACTTGTAGGATAGGAAATCTTTTCCGGTATTAAACAAATTCCACGAGCCGGAGGCCTGTGCCGAGGAATCGACCGAGCGAAAATCACTCCAGGAAGAGAAACGCTCCGCTCTGTTATACGATTTATCAGCCCCCGCAGAGACGGAAAAGGTAGGTAAAAAAGCGTCCGTGAAAGCGTTTTTATAGTGGTTCTCGGCAATGGAAAGGGTGTTTTTGTCCGCTTTTAATTCGGGGGAGTTTTGCAGGAAACCTTGGATATAAGTTTGCAGAGAAAAAGAATCTTCGGCGGGTTTGGGGGAAAGGGCTTCGTTCGTTGAGAAGTGAAGCGCATTTAGCATCAAGGCTTGGCACAAACACAAAAATATCCCGTAAAATTTACGCATAAACACCCTCCCGATTTTACCCTATTGTAGCAAATTGCCGTCAAGACGATACACACATTTCGTATAATAATGATTTACGATGAGGAGCGGAAAATGAAAATACGAAAAAGAAAATTGCATTTGAAGTTGAAATGGGGGCTTTTGCCCGGGGTAATTTGTGCTATTATTTCGGGCATTGTGTGCGGGTTGTTTTTCCCCGACGGGCTGACCCGTGCCGTGCTGACCTTTAACGGGTTGTTCGGTAATTTTTTGGGTTTTATGATTCCGCTTTTGATTGTGGGCCTGGTGGCTCCCGGTATTGCGGAATTGGGCCGAAGTGCCGGCAAACTGTTGTTTATTACGGCGGCTCTTGCCTATGCTTTTACCTTGGTGTCCGGCTTTTTTAGTTTTACGGTGGCCGATTTGGCCTTGCCGTATTTATTGGATCCTTCTTCCTTAAAAACACAATTTGCTTCCGCGGCGGAATTGAAACCGTATTTTACCATAGCCATGCCGCCTTTGATGGATGTGATGAGTGCGCTTGTGTTTGCATTTGCCTTGGGATTGGGCATGGCATCTATTCAGGGAGAACGCTTAAAGGGTATTATGGTTGATTTCCGCGATATTGTGGACAAAGTAATTTTGCGCGTCATTATTCCGCTCCTTCCCTATTACATTTTCGGTATTTTTTTGAATATGACGGTATCCGGCCAAGCCGTGGCGGTATTGGGTGTATTTGCCAAAATAATTGTGTTAATCTTTTTGATTACGGCCGTTATGTTGGTGTTGCAATTTACTTTGGCGGGAATTGTTGCGGGGAAAAATCCCTTTTCCATGCTTAAAGTGATGTTGGTATCGTACATGACGGCTTTAGGGACGCAATCTTCCGCCGCCACGATTCCGGTTACGCTCAAGCAAACCGTTAAAATCGGCGTGCGGGAAGAAGTCGCCGGTTTTGTGGTTCCGTTATGCGCTACGATTCATCTTTCGGGAAGTACCATGAAAATTGTAGCGTGTGCCTTGGCGATTTTATTTATGACGGGGGCTTCCGTTTCCGTGTGGCAATTTGCCGGTTTTATTTGTATGTTGGGAATTACCATGGTGGCGGCTCCGGGCGTTCCCGGGGGAGCGATTATGGCTGCCTTGGGCGTACTGCAAAGTATGCTGGGTTTCGGCGAGGCGGAATTGGGGCTGATGATTGCGCTTTATATTGCCATGGACTCCTTCGGTACGGCGTGTAATGTAACGGGAGACGGGGCCATAGCGACGATTGTGAATAAAATTTACTCCCGAAAAAACCCGCCGGGGGATACTCCGCAAGCGCCCAAAGCCGCTTAGGCATTTATTTTATCCGACAAAAAACCCCGGTAATACCCGGGGTTTTTTATCGGGGAAAGAGAACTTACACAAGCCCTTGATCCAACATAGCATCGGCCACCTTCTTAAACCCGGCAATGTTGGCCCCTGCCATATAGTTGCCTTTCATGCCGTACATTTCGGCAGCGGATAAACAACTGGCATGAATACTGTTCATGATGCGTTGCAGGTATTGGTCTACTTCTTCTCGAGTCCAATAAACGCGCATGCTGTTTTGAGTCATTTCCAAGCCCGATACCGCCACCCCGCCGGCGTTGGAGGCTTTACCGGGAGAATAAAGGATGCCGGCCTGCTGGAAGGATTCCACGGCACCGGGAGTACAAGGCATATTGGAACCTTCGCAGACGCATTGGCAACCGTTTTGTAATAACAATTTGGCATCTTCTTCGTGCAGTTCGTTTTCGCAAGCCGTCGGGCAGGCTACCTGACAAGGGATATCCCAGGTTTTTTTGCCGGGGCGGAATTCGGCCCCTGTAAATTTTTGGGCGTATTCCTTCAAACTGCCGCGGCGGACAAAAACCAAATCTTTTAAGAAGGCTAATTTTTCCGCATCTACACCGTCTTTATCGTAAATGCTTCCGTCGTAATCCATAAAACCTACCACTTTCCCGCCCAGTTGGGTGAGTTTTTCAATGGCGTAAATTCCCACATTTCCCGTACCGGAAACAATGCAGGTTTTGCCTTTGATTTCTTCTTGTCGGGTAGCCAGCATATTTTGCGCAAAATAGGCCACACCGTAACCGGTGGCTTCCGGCCGCAACAAACTGCCGCCCCAGTTGGGTTTTTTGCCGGTAAAAGCGCCGGTAAAATCGTTTGTTAATTTCTTATACTGCCCGAACATATAGCCGATTTCGCGCGCGCCGCAACCCAAATCTCCGGCGGGGATATCGGTGTGGTAGCCGATGTGGTGGTATAGTTCGTTGATAAACGAGTGGCAAAAACGCATTACTTCCGCGTCGCTTTTGCCGCGGGTGTCAAAATCGCTTCCGCCTTTTCCTCCGCCCAACGGGAGAGTGGTTAAACTGTTTTTGAAAGTTTGTTCGAACCCTAAGAACTTTAAGGAATCTTGCGTAACGGTTTGGTGAAAACGAATCCCGCCTTTGTACGGGCCGAGTGCGCTGTTGAACTGCACGCGGAAACCGCGGTTTACATGCACTTCGCCTTTATCGTCTTGCCACGGTACGCGAAAGATAATAATGCGTTCGGGTTCGGTTACGCGTTCCAAAATTTTTTCTTTTACATAAACGGGGTTTTGTTCCAAGACGGGTTTAAGGCTTCCCACTACTTCTTTTACGGCTTGGTGAAACACTTTTTGTGCAGGGTCCTTCTTTATTTGGTTTGCCAAAAAATCGGCGGTATAAGTGTTGATATCCATAAGTTCTCCTTGTGGGTGCATCTACCCTCATTATAAACTTATGGTTTACGGAAAGCAAGGAAAGTTTTTCGTTTGTAAAAATATGTTAATATATACAAAACTTACGCTGCGAGGACACGCATGAAACCGTCTCCCACTAATATTAAAAAGAAATTGAAAAGTATGTTTTCTGCTCCGGAACACCCCTCGAAACTTTCCGCCAATATGGAAGACTATTTAGAGGCCGTTTCTCTGTGCGCCAACGAGAAAGGCGTTGCCCGCGTGAGTGATATTCGGGATATGATGAATGTTAAAACACCCAGCGTAACGGGTGCCTTAAAGGCTTTGGCGGCGGGGGGATATGTGTGCCATCAACCGTACGGCGGAGTGGAACTGACCGCCAAAGGCCGCCGAACGGCGGAAGATGTAAAAAAACGCCACGCTATTTTAAGTCGTTTTCTCACGCAAGTATTGGGGGTCAATTCCAAAACGGCCGATTTAGATGCCTGTAAAATGGAGCATGCCATCAGCCGCGAGACCTTGGAAAAACTCCATACCTACTTACACAAAATAACCGGAACGGAAGAGTAAAAAATTATGGAAAAAGTCAGCCAACAATTGGAAAAAATTAAACAATTAACAAAAGAAAATAAATTTGACGAAGCCTTGGCTCTTTGCAGTGAGGCCGTGGGCGAATTTCCCCAGGTGGCCGAGTTGTATTACCAAAAGGCAGTTATTTTGTGGAACAAAAGCGAAGTGTTTGACCTTCCGCGGGAAGAATTTTCCGATTTATTAAAAAAAGCCACCGATTTGGATTCCCACTATTCCGAACCGCACAAATTATGGGGTTATGCCAATTTGTTGCTTGGGTACCCTGCACAGGCGGAGGCCGGTTATACCCGCGCTATCGCGGCTAACCCGCAGGATTGGGAAGCCTATGCCTATCGGGGGGAACTGTATAAACGCTACGAAATGTACGATAAAGCCGTAGAAGATTTTACCAAAGCGATTGACGGCGGCCTTGCCGGAAATCGTACCTATGCTTTTCGTGCCGACTCCAAATATGCCTTGAAAGATTACGAAGGGGCCCTGGCCGATTATACAAAAGGGATAGAATTTAACCCCAATTACGGCGGGGGATTTTTTGGCAGAGGCCGCTGTAAGTATGCGCTTGAGGATTATGCGGGAGCGGTGGAAGAGTATAACCAAGCGATTGCTTTATTTCCCAACGAGGCTTCTTTGTATGGCTACCGCGCAGATGCAAAAATGAAGTTGGACGATTCCACGGGTGCGTTAGCAGATTTTCAAAAAGCGTTGGAACTGAATCCCACAGATAAGATGGCTTTGCGAGCGGTGGGAGATTTGCAACAAAAGATTTTGTCCGATATCCCGGAAGGAACCCCTTCATTGGAAGTAACCCTTAAAAACGGTTACAAGGCAAGCCTGGTTACTTTGCCTAACGGCGAACAGGTATCCCTTTGGCATTTGGGGGCCGAAGCGGACGAACCCGAACAGGCCGAAACACCGGTTTCTCAAGAAAGTACCGAGGAAGATTTCCCGGAAGAAACAGATGAAGAACTTTTGGAAAAGGATAGTTTTCTTTTAGATATGCGCTATAAACTATATGCCCGTGCTGCAAGTGCTATTTCGGCTGATGATGCAGACGAACTGCGTAAGTTGTTGGCGGACGGAATGAAACCCGATATAACGGACGAAAACGGTTATACGCCTTTGATGCTGGCTTGCTCCATGGGCAAGAAACAAATGGTGGAAATACTGGTTGAACACGGGGCCGATATCAATATGCCGCATATCATGGACGGAAACCCTACCGGTATGAACGCTTTGAAATTGGCTGAGTGCATGGGCCACGCGGAAATTGTGAATTTCCTTAAAGGAAAAGGAGCCAAGCCGTGAACGGGTATAGCCTGGGCTTTCGCTTGGCACTTAAATCTCCTCCTTGGTTGAGGTATTTGTTAACCCTGCTTTTTTTGTTGGTGCTGGGAAAATTGCTTCTATCCCACTATGTATTACCCTGCAAACACTACCGTTTGATTATCGGCAAAGCGGAACAAATTTTACAAGCCCAAAAAGTCTATTATCTCAGTAAAGAAAATTTTACGGGCGATTTGGATAAATTGGATATATCCCTCCCGCCGGCAAAAAGCAAAGAACTGGAGCGTCCCCGGTACATAAGCGACCCTTTCCAAGGGACGTTTCTAACGGCCGAAAATACCACCTACATAACCGAGAAAGGGGATCAATTTTACCTCAGTGCCGATAGCACCGGGCAAGAAAAAGGGGTGGAAATAATCGTTTTTGGAAAAGATTTGCCGGTTGCGTACAGAATCCGGGCGTTTTATCCGTATTCTGCCGAAAATAAACCCCGCTTAAAAATCTATCGCTATTGTTATCCCGTATTTGTCGAAAGTTCTTCCCTGCCGGAAAAACAGGCCATGAAAATTTGCCAAAAAGAAAGTATTTCATACAAATAGAAATTCGGTATCCGCTTCCTTCTAAATTTTCTATAATGTAAGTATCCTTAATTTACGGAGTTTTTACCATGGCAAAAAATAAGTATTCTCACACCGTTTTGCTTCCCAAAACGGATTTCCCTATGCGTGCAGGTCTTACGCAAAAAGAACCTAAAATTTTAGATTTTTGGAAGTCTATCAACCTCTACGAAGCCGTTCTCAAGAAAAACGAAGCGGGCAAACACTTTGTATTGCACGACGGGCCGCCCTACGCCAACGGGAAAATTCACATCGGCCACGCACTCGATAAAACCATTAAGGATATTATTCTCAAAAGCCGCAGCATGACAGGGCATTACGCCCCGTATGTGCCGGGGTGGGACTGCCATGGTCTGCCCATTGAACAGGCGTTACTCAAAGAACTCAAACAAGACAAAAAACACATTACCGATGTGCCCGCCTTCCGCAAGAAAGCGCGCGAATTTGCTGCCAAATTTATCGATTTGCAACGCCAAGGTTTCAAACGCTTGGGTGTTCAAACCGATTGGGACGATCCGTACCTCACCATGTCTCCCCGCTACGAAGGCATTACGATTGCCGTGTTTTTGGACTTAATTGAAAAAGGATATGTTTACAAGGGCCAAAAAACCATCACTTGGTGTTCCCATTGCGAAACGGCTTTGGCCGATGCGGAAACCGAGTACAAAGATGTTTCCTCTTCTTCTATTTACCTGCGTTTTAGACTCGCAAACCCCAACCCCGAAGTGTTGGGCGAGTTGGACTATACCCAACCTATCAGTTTGGGTGTGTGGACTACCACCCCGTGGACGATTCCCTCCAACATGGCGGCGGCTGTTTCCAACACGGAAGATTACGCCATTTTGAAAGATGACAAAACGGGCGAGTATTACATTGTTGCCGAAAAATTGGCCGAAGAATTTTTGAAAAATACCGGTTTGGAATGCACGCAAGCCGGCAAAGTGTCCGGAGAAAAATTGGTAGGCATGAAATACTATCACCCGCTTACCAATAAAGAAAACCCGATTATTTGGACGGACTTTGTAACCATGGACGCCGGGGTGGGTATCGTGCACATCGCTCCCGGCCACGGGGAAGATGACTTTAGAGCCGGTAAACAATGGGGCTTGGAAACCTTCTGCCCCGTTGATGAACGCGGTTGCTACACCAAAGATGCCGGTGTGTTTGAAGGTATGCATGTGTTTGAAGCCAACCCGCTTATGGTTAAAAAATTGGACGAATTGGGTGCCCTGATTAAAGAACAGGAAATCGTGCACAGTTATCCGCATTGTTGGCGTTGCCATAACCCCATTATTTTCCGTGCTACGGAACAATGGTTTATGAGTATCGATAAAGACGGTCTGCGCCAAAAATTGATGGATAACCTTTCCCATGTTAAATTTTATCCGGCCGGCGGCGAAGAACGCATGCGCTCCATGATTGCTTTGCGCCCCGATTGGTGTTTGTCCCGCCAACGCTTCTGGGGTACCCCGGTAACCATTTTGTATTGTAAAAAATGCGGTAAACCGCAAATCAATCACGATTTGTTCGAGTTTATCAAAGCGCGCGCCATGAAGGAAGGCTCCGACTTTTGGTTTACGGACGAAGTGGAAAAACTCATGCCGCAAGGGTATGCGTGTGAATGCGGTTGCCACGAATTTAGAAAAGAAACCGATATTTTAGATGTGTGGTTGGATTCCGGCGTATCGTGGGCGGCGGTATTAAAAGACCGCGGGTTAGATTTCCCGGCCGATGTCTATTCCGAAGGTTCCGACCAGCACCGCGGTTGGTTCCAAAGTTCCTATATCCCTTCTTTTGCTTTAGAAGGAACGGCTCCTTTCAAAACGATTTTAACGCACGGCATGGTGCTTGCACAAGACGGCCGTCAAATGCATAAATCTCTTGGAAACAGCGTTGATCCCGAAGAGGTAGTGAACAAGTACGGGGCTGATATTTTGCGCCTGTGGGTTTCCTTCTCCGACTATCAGGGAGATGTACGCATTTCGGACGAAATTTTGGGCGGCCCGATTGATACTTATCGCAAAATCCGCAATACCGTTCGTTACGCTTTGGGGAACTTGGCCGATTACGACCCGGCTGTTCACCAAGTTCCGGGCAAAGAATTGACGGAAATGGATCAATACATGTTGGGCCGCTTAGACGCGCTTATCCAAGAAGTCCACGCCGGGTATGCGGAATTTAACTTCCGCCGTGCCATGCGTGCCATTACGGATTTCTGTATTTTGGATTTGTCTTCCTTTATGTTAGATGCTTCCAAAGACCGCTTATACACTTTGGGTGCCTCTTCTCCGGCCCGCCGCAGTGCCCAAACGGTTTTGGCTGAAATTGCCGTAACGCTCTTGCAGTTGATGGCTCCCGTGCTTTCCTTCACGGCTGAAGAAGCCTGGCAGGAACTTCGCAAAACTTCCCTGGGGCGTGATTTGCCGCAAAGCATTTTCCTTTCCAATATGCCGGTAAATGCGTCGCTTATTCCGCAAGTGAAATTGGAAGAAAAATGGAACCAAATTCGCCGCGTACGCGAAACCGTGCAGAAAACCTTGGAAGAAGCCCGTCAAAAAGGTGTAATCGGCTCTTCCTTGGAAGCCAAAGTAATTTTCAAAACGGCCGATGCGAACATGAAAGCCTTTTTGGAAGAAACCAAAAATCTTTGGCCCGAAATTGCTATCGTCTCTGCGGTAGAGATTGCGGACGGCACGGATACCTTAACCGTAGAAGCCGTACATGCAAGCGGTGTAAAATGTGCCCGCTGCTGGCAATGGAGAGAAGATGTCGGCTCCGATGCTAAACATGGTGATATTTGTGCCCGCTGCGCCGAAGTATTGGCTAAAGAAGGCCTTGTGGTAGAAGAAGGAGAACCCGTTGGTGCGTAACACTTGGAAAAAAGTGTGCAAGTGGTATTGGCAAAACTCCTATACAATAGGGGCCGTGGCGTTTGTGTTCCTGTTGGATCGTTTGACCAAAATGGCTGCACTCTTTTGGCTGAAAGAAGCCCCTGTGGAGTTGTTCCCTTTTTTCCATTTGCGTTATGTGGAAAATACCGGGGCTGCTTTTGGCATGATGCAAAACGGTAACTTGTGGCTTATTTTTATTATGCTGGGGATTGTGGCGTACCTGTTAAAAAGTTGGAAGGAACTCTGTTCTTACGGAGAAATAGTAAAATGGGGTTGTATCTTTATTTTAGCGGGTGCGCTGGGCAATCTTTATGATAGAATAACCTTAGGGTTTGTTGTAGATTTTTTAGATTTTCGGATTTGGCCCGTATTTAATGTGGCCGATTCGTTTATTACGATAGGCGGTTGTTTGTTTGTAATTTCTTTATTCACCTGCAAAAAAGAGCAAGGAGAGAAAAAATGAAAAGAGTATTTTGCATTTTCGTGGCGGTTTTATTTTTAGCGGCCTGCAGTGGAGATAAAAAACTGTTCAAGGAGGCCCAATTCGAAACTTCTAAAGGCAATTATAATAAGGCTATCCAACTTTATTCCCGTTTGATTAAGCAATCTCCCAAAGCCTTTGCCGCTTATGTAAACCGCGGTATTTTGTGGGAAAGCCTCCCGGCGAAAGACGTGAAAGAACGCCTTAAAAACCGCCGCTATGCCGAGTTGGATTACTTGCAGGCCATTAAACTCAGCCCCAATGTGCCCGAAACTTACAGCAACTTGGGTGCTTTGTACGTGGATCAAGGGCGCTACGCCGATGCCGTTTACCAATTAAATGAAGCCATTGCCCGCAATCCGCAGTATTTTGTTGCTCTGCTGAACCGCGCCATTGCCTACTATAAACAAGGCCGCTTATCAGAATCTTTGTTAGATTTTAACCGTGCTTTTAAGATTAACTCCAAAGAACCTCTTTTGTTCTTAAACCGCGGTTTGGCTTATTTCGATATGGGCCAATATCAGTCCGCCCTGGACGATTTTTCGTATCTTATTTCGCTTAAACCTCAAGATGCCCGTGCTTATTTGGAACGCGCGCGTGCTTTTATTAAAGCCGGTTATCCTGCCGATGCCTATGAAGATTTGGAAATGGCCGTTTCCTTAAAACCCACCTATGCGTTAGCCTACTACTACATGGGCGATTTGATGTTCCGCAAAGGGGAAACAGATTACGCCTTGGGCCTTTTGGTTCGCTCAAAAGAACTGGCCAGCCAATATGCTCCCACCTACGATTTGATGGGGGATATGTTAGCCGTGGAAGACCCGGTAGCGGCTACGGCAAACTATATGGCGGCCAGAAAATTGGATCCGGCCAATGTCCGCAAGTATGAAGCCAAAATGCGCTTGATGCGTACGGAAGAAGGACGCGAACGGGTTCTTGCCAACCGCTTTTTCCCGCGTTAATTTTTATGGCTGAAAAAGTAAATTCTTCTCGCCGGTTACCGGCGGTGCTTCAGTTGCCGTCTCGGGTATTTACCTACCGGTTTTTCCTGTCTGTTTGTCTGCTTATACTTATTTTGTTTTCCCTTACTTTCCAACACTCGAAAGTGGGAATCTTTGTATTGGCGTTAATCAATTTTCTTTTTTGTGCCGATGTATTTGCCCAATGTGCTTGGAAAGATTTGACCGTCGGGCGGGTAGGCCTTCCCATGTGGGTGACAGTTTCTGTTTTCGGCGGTTTTTTGTATTCTTCTTTTAATACTTTTTTAACCCGTACGCTCTTTGGCCCTTCCGCGGAACTCTACTTATATGTTTCTCTTTTTATCACCATTTCTCTTTGGGTTTGCCGTCGTTTTGCTCAACAAAAAGAACTTTCCCGTGTTTTTATTAAAAAACTGGACGATTTCCTTCCCAAGGCAGGACGCTTATGTGTGGGGCATCAATTCAGGAAAGTCTTTGCGCAGGAATTAAAACAAGGCGAAATTATTTTTGTAAAAACCGGAGAACGCCTGCCTTGCGACGGAATCGTTCGCAAGGGGAAAACTTCCATCGATGAACAACTAATTACCGGCAATATGTTGCCTACTTCCAAAACGGTAGGAAGCCGTGTGTACGCCGGAACACTCAATAAATCGGCCGATGTATATGTAGAAGTAACTGAAACCCTTGAACAATCCGCCTTGATGACTGTTATTTCCGCTATTAAAAAAGGGGAAACCCGCCGCGGAAATTTTAAGATTTCGTTGGATAAATGGTGTGCCGTATTTTTAGCAATCACGCTGTTGTGTGCAGTGGGGGGATATGCCTTTATGCTTTCCCGCCACGGGGCTGACCAATGGTTTTATTATTCGGGCATTTTGCTGGCGGGTTGTGCGTTGGGTTCGCCTTTGGCTCTTTTGTTTATTTCCATTTTTCCTTCCTTTTTTGCCCGTAGCGGTGCGCGTGGGGCTAAAATAAAAATACAAAATTTACAGGCCCTTGAAGATGTTGTGCAGGCCGATACTTTCTTTTTTGATAAAACCGGCACTCTTACTTACGGGGAACTGCGCGTATCGGGGGTGTATCCCGTGAAGCCTTCTTTGGAAAAGCAATTGTTGGAAGCCGTAGCCGCGGCCGAACAATTGGTGGACGGCCCGTTTGCCGATGCTGTTAACGGGTATGCCAAAAAGAAAGGTGTTAAAGTCCGTCGGGTGCTTTGTTTTGATGTGCTCCCCGGCTTGGGCGTACAGGCCATTTGCGGAGAAGATAAAATTCTGGCGGGTCGTTCCGCCTGGTTGGAAGAGCAAGGCGTTAAAACTTCCACCAAGGCCGACCACATGGCCGAAGCCGTCATTTGCGTGGCCAAAAACCGTAAATTCTTGGGGTATTTAACTTTGTCTGACGAATTGCGCCGCGGAGCCAACGAACTGGTTTCTTTCTTACATGAACAGAAAAAAGAGTTGGTTTTGGTATCGGGGGATAACGAATCTTCCGTTGCCTATATGGCCCAACAGGCAGGCATAGCCAAGGTAAACGCCAATGTTCTTCCCAAAACCAAGGCCGAGATTGTTTCCAACCTGCGCGCTATGGGAAAAAAAGTGGTAATGGTGGGAGACGGTTTTAACGACATTATTGCTTTGTTGCGTGCCGATGCGGGGGTGGTGTTTTCCTCCGGTAGAAATGTGTATAACAACTGGGTAGATGTTATCATCAAACGGCGGGACTTGTATTCCCTGCTAGATTTATTTACAATAAATAAGAAATTGCGCCGTATTACTGCCGGTAATGCCTGTTTTGCTTTTGGGCTTAACGCCGCGTTGACGGGGTATTTGTTTTGGCGCGGGCCGGGTAATTCCGGCTGGCATTGGGCTGTGGGGGGAAGTTTGGCCATAGTCCTACTGATTTGGTTAAATTCTGCGAGGTTATTAAAAATAAAATGAGTACACACGATATTGACTTTGGTTACACGTCCGATCACGCCCGCAAAAATGCGGATGTGGTACTTCCGGAAATTCAATGCTGGCCCAACCAGTACAAACGGGATTACGATATCAAAATCGAACTCCCGGAATTTACTTCCGTCTGCCCGAAAACGGGCCTGCCCGATTTTGGCGTGATTACCATTGAGTATATCCCGGACGAATTGTGCCTGGAATTAAAATCTCTTAAATACTATTTGTTGGAATACCGCGATATGGGTATTTTTATGGAAAACATTGCCAACAAAATCTTGGACGATGTTGTAAAGGCCTGTAAACCCAAAAAAGCCACCGTTACCGGGGTATTTACTCCGCGCGGCGGTTTGCGCTCGGTGATTACGGCCCGCTACGAAAAATAAAATGAAAAAAAATATCTTTTTAGCGGTTTCTTTTATTTTGGTCTTTTTGGCCGGCACGGTTTCCGTTCGCGTTTGGGACGCGTACAAGACCGCTCTGGCGGAAGAACAAGCCTCCTCTGCACCTTTCCAGGTGAGCGATACGGACTCGCTCTTTATCGCAAACATGGACGGGGCCACTACTCCCGAAGGAGTAGAAGTGATAGAAGAACCCGCCGTGGTGGACGACTCTGCCATTCCTTCCCAATTAACTAAAATTAAATTGGAAGGCGTGGCTCAAGTGGTTTCCCGAACGGGTACAGTGGTAAAAAACAAAGAGGAAGAAAACGATAATCCGGTTCAACTTCCCGGGGACGATTTGGTTCCTTCCCAAACAGGGACGCTCCAGCAGATTCCTGCTACGGAAAGTAAGATTTCCATGATAGAAGCCCCCGCCAAAGTAAAGCTGATTAAATCTTCGGCCGAATATAAGGCTTTTAAGCGGGTTGCCCGCGGAAGTTATCCGGCGGCTAATTTCAAAGAAGACTATATCGTGGTGTTGGAGTCTACCAGCAACCTGCCCGATAAAGTATTTGAAATTCAAGATGTGGTATTGCAAGACGGGAAAATGGTGGTCATCTACCGGGTAAATATTTTTGGCTTGGACGGAAAAACCAACACCCACACTGCCGTACGCATTGCCAAGACGGATCTTCCCATCGAATTGAAGCAAGTATTATAGTTTTATTTTTAAGAAAACCCCTGCCTATGGGCAGGGGTTTTTTTATTTCTTCAAAACATTTTCGGAAGGCTTAAAGCGTACTTTTTGTTTGGCAGGGACTTGTACCTTTTCGCCTGTTTTGGGGTTATGGCGCATGACCGGGCGGGCTGTTTTTAAGTGGAAAGTACCAAAGTTGCTAATAACCACTTTGCCGTCCCGTTTCAAGCCGTGTTTAATAATTTCAAACACTTTATCTACCGACATTTTAGCCTGCTTTTTGTCGAGTACATGGCGGGTTAAATGGCGGATAACATCGTCTTTATTCATACCTTTAATATCCTTCTAAATTATTTATTGCCCCGTTCGGTAAAACCCATGGCATGCAACAATACATGGGGTTCCTGTCCTTGGCAAACCAGTTGCCAAATGGCATCTATAATGGGGGTTTTTAAGTTGTTTTTGCGGGCGATATCGTATACACTTTGCACGGAGTTTACGCCCTCGGCAATCGTACCCACGGCTTTTTTTGCTTCTTCCAAGGAAAGCCCGGCGCCCAGTTTTTCGCCTAAACGGCGGTTGCGCGAAATAGCGGACATACCCGTTAAAATAGCATCACCGAAACCGGCCAAACTGTAAACCGTGTTGGCTTGACCGCCTTGGCTGACGATAATATCGTTCATTTCCTGCAAGGCTTGGGTAATAAGGGCCGATTTGGCGTTGGCCCCGTCGCCAATACCGTCAATGACACCGCAGCCGATGGCGAGCACATTTTTAATACCGCCGCCGTACTCCACCCCGCGTCTATCCGAGGCTGGCACCACAATAATGGGGTCGGCGTTCATAATGTCGCGGATTTCGTCCACAAGCACAGGATCTTTACCCGCGAGCATAATTTTGGTCGGCACATTTTGGGCTACTTCCAAAGCAAAACTCGGGCCGCTGAAAGCGAGCACTTTGTCCTGCAAGTGGGGAAGTTCTTCTTCTACAATTTCGCAAATGGTTTTGAAAGTTTTTTCTTCTATCCCTTTAGATGCGCTGACAATCGGTACTACGCGGCCGTTCAATAAGGGTTTCAACTGCTCGCGGCAGAAAGCGCGAATCGCTTTGGAAGAAATAACAAAAACAATTAAATCTGTATCTTTTACGGCTTCTTCCACACTACCCGTAAGGCGGATATTATCGTGAATCTTAAAATTAGGGATATTCGGGTGGCGGCCGATGGTTTTAAGGACATTTAACAACTGTTCGTTATATTCCCACAACGAAACCTGATAGCCTTTTTTAGCCAAGTGTTGGGCAATAACGCTACCCCAAATGCCGGCACCGAATACGGTAATTTTATTTATTTTCATTTGCTTTTCTCTTTTTAGAGCCGTCTTCAAATTTAAGTTCTTTTTGTTGTAACAAGCGTTTGATATTGGGTACATGTTTGTAGATAACCAACGCACCCACCGCACTAACCATTAAGTTAACGGATAAGGGGTGATTGCCGATGAGAAAACTGCAAACAGGCAAAACGATACAAGCGCAAATGGAACCGATAGAAATGCGTCCCCATAAGGCCACACACAACACAAAGGAAGCAAAAGCGATGGCAGTGGGAATCGGTACGATAGCGGCAAATACACCGGCAGAGGTGGCTACACCTTTACCGCCGCGGAATTTCAAATAAATCGTCCACATGTGGCCCAAAATGGCGATAATACCGCACAAAATGGCAATCCAGTAATTATCCGGGCAGTAGTGGCGGGCCAAGCACACCGGAATAAAACCTTTCAGCCCGTCAATCAGGAAGGTGCTGACACCGGCCCATTTACCGACCGTGCGGTACACGTTGGCCGCACCGGGGTTGCCGGAGCCATGTTCTCTGATATCAATGCCCATCACGCGTTTGGCGATGAGGTAACCGGTCGGGACAGACCCGAGCAAATAACTGAACAACACGAGTAGGGTGATAGTTATCATCATATATCTATTATATTATATTTGAACCTTTGAAAATAGGTACTTTGGCAGAAAAGGTGGTTTTTTTGAAGTTTTTTATATAAACTTAAATATATGAAAAACATTTTAATTTTAAGTTTATTTTTAAGTCTTTTCGTTTCCGCATACGCGCAGGAGAAAGAACCCGCGGTGCACGAAAATGCTTTTTTGGTACAAAAAGAAATTGCGACTTGGGAAACTTCGCAAACCTATAATTCCAAGGCGCGGGTGTATTCTTGCCAAGCGGTGCGCGTGCATAAGAATTGGTTTATTACAGCGGCTCACTGCGTGTATGCTTCCTGCCGCGATTCCAAATCTTGCACGGTACAAATTACCTTAGCAGAAGCAGAATTGAAAGCGGATGTGCGCATTATGCATAGCACCGCTTCTCCGCGGGTGTTTATTTACAGCGGGTTTTTCCCGGGGCAAAACCGTATCAGCGGGGTAGATGCCGCGCTTATTTATTTCGATCCGGAAACCGCCCACTACCTGTTTGCCAATATGGAAACGGGGGAATCTTTGGAGTATGACCAATTTAAGAAACTGCTTCGTTTCTCTCCGGAAACAAAAGCACAGTACCAGGCCTACGGGGTGCGGTTAATTAACTCCGCCACGGCTCCTACCGCAAAGTTGAACCCTGTACTGGCGGTGCCGCGGGTGAGCAGAGGGGTGGTGTCTTACCGTTTATCCGCGACGGATAATTTCTTTGTAGAAAAACTGAAACACTTTATTTCGCCCGATTTTGGCGTTCGTCAAGGCAATAGCGGGGGCGGGGTGTTTACGGCCGACGGAGATTTAATCGGCATTGTTTCTTCCGGTCTTTTTACGGGAAAAGATTTGGCTTTTCACGATGAAGAAGGGAAAACCGTATTTACACTTAAAGATGCCAGCAGTTTCTTTTTCTTTACGGGGTTTAACGGCTCTACGATGGGTTTTATCCGCAATAAAGTTCCTTCCCTGCGTACTATTAGTTTAGTGCCCTTTTTTGCAGAACCCACTGAACAAGATTTCAACGATATTATCAAACAGGTAGAAGGAACTTCAATGGTTTTTTAGCCGTTTTTGCAAACTCTTAAAATTCCCGTCCGTTGCCATTAAGGTTAATTCCAAGGCACCGGACGGTTTTTCTTTCCGGCCGGTTACGATGGCTTTTTCGTAGATAATTCCCAATAAATTAAGTTGGTGCGGTTGCAGTGTAAGGCGGCAGATTTTCCAGCGGTATGCGGCGGCCTCTTCCGCTTTTTCCAACAGTTCCGTCAGGCCCTTTTCTTGGGCGGCACTGATAAAAATACCGTCGGGGTATTGTTCTTTTAACAGTTTTTGTTGAGCGGGGGGGAGCAAATCTGTTTTATTAAACACATCTAATATGGGTGTTTGCTTGGAGCCCAAATCGGCTATGATTTGGCGTACGGTGGCGGCTTGTTCTTCCCGCAGAGCGGAAGCGGCATCGTGTACTTGTAAAATAACATCGGCAAAGGTGGTTTCTTCCAAAGTGGCACGGAAGGAACTGACCAAACTGTGCGGTAATTTTTGGATAAATCCCACCGTATCAGTAAAAAGCATTTCTCCCCCGGCAGGCATTTTAACGCGGCGGGTGGTAGGGTCTAAAGTGGCGAAGAGTTTGTCGTCCGCATAGACGGCACTTTGGCGCGTAAGTGCATTTAATAAAGTGCTTTTGCCGGCATTAGTGTATCCCACAATGGCAATTTGAGGAAGCGGAATTTCTCCGCGGCGTTCTCTTCGTAAACTGCGTTCTTTTTTGACTTGTTCTATTTCTTTTTCCAATTTGCTGATACGCAGGCGAAGGCGGCGTTTGTCGTATTCCAGTTTTGTTTCCCCGGGGCCGCGAAGCCCGATACCGCCCTTTTGTTGCATCAGGGCTGTGCCTTGTCCGCCCAAGCGCGGTAAGAGGTATTTTAGTTGCGCCAATTCTACTTGTAACTTCCCTTCCTGCGTGCGTGCCCGTTGGGCGAAAATATCTAAAATAAGACGGGTGCGGTCTATTACTTTGGCAGAGATTACTTTTTCTAAATTTTTTTGTTGGGCGGGGGTAATTTCATCGTCAAAAATGACCGTTTGGGCTTCTAACAGGCGGGTTTGCTCCGCAATTTCTTCCATTTTCCCGCTACCGATAAGGGTTGCCGGGTGGAACGCGTTTACACGCACGCGGAAAACGCCTGCTATTTCTCCGCCTGCCGTATGGGCCAAGCGGTGCAGTTCTTCCAGCGAGGAAGTATTTTGGATATCTGTTTTAAGGGTAACGCCTACTAAAATTACCTTTTCCATATCTCATATTTTATAAAATAAAAACAAGGAGAAAGATATGGCTTTCGGTGAAAAAGAAAAACAACTGCTAAGTGCGATTCGTCATTACCGCACGCAAGAGGCGCTGGCGCTCTTGGACGAAGAAATAGATTTAGACGCTCCCGGCTTTGTTCCTTTTGACACACCGCTTTTTTTGGCAATAGAAAAAGGTAATAAACTCGTTATCCGCAAACTGGTGGAAAAGGGGGCCGATGTAAATTATTTGGCGCATTGGTACGAACCGGCCAACGAAAAAATGATTGAATTAAGCGAGGCTCACAGCGGGCAAGAAATAAACGAATACAGATGTCCGCTTTCTTTGGCGCTGGAGTACGAAGCAAAGCATGGTTTGGCGGAAGAGGTGGCTTTGCTTAAAGAATACGGAGCCAAAGACTTGGAAGAATTGAAAAAGAAATAATTTACTTGGCGCGGGAGAGAATTTCCCGCGCTAATTTTTGGGTGTCAAAGTCCTGCGGGTTTTGTAAGGAAATTCGCAGGGCATTTTTATAGCGGTTAAACCAAGTGCGTTGGCGTTTGGCATATTGGCGTGTCAGCGTGGCAACCCGTTCCACCGCCTGTGCGCGGGAGAGTTCCCCTTTCAAAAAGGAAATAGCCTGCGGATACCCCAAACTTTTCAGTGCGGGGGTATCTTCCGCGTAGCCTTCGGCTAATAATTGGCGGGCTTCTTCGGTCATACCGTCAAAGATTTGTTCGGTTCGGCGGTTGATGCGGTCGTTTTGAGCGTCTTTATCCCAATCTAAATATACCCAAAGAGATTTGGTTTCATCGGGGAGTTGAAAAAAAGTTCCGCTTTTCAGTTCGCTGGCAGGTTTTCCCGTCAGCAGGTATAGTTCCAAGGCGCGCATGGTGCGTTGCACATTCCCTATCGGGATATTTGCCGCGGAGACGGGGTCTTTTTCCGCCAGGGCTTTGTGTAAACCTTCTTTTCCTTGTGCTTTTAGTAAACTTGTAAGATACTCGCGCGTGTGTGCAGTTCCGGCGGGGAGTTCGTCCATTCCTACAAAATAAGCATGTAAATACATACCCGTGCCACCGGCAAAAATAAGAGGGGTGTTGGGGAATTGTGCGCGTATTTTATCTACTTGCGTGCGAAAGGCCCCTGCGTTGAAGCCGTCCGTTACTTCTAAAAAATCTACCAGTAAGTAGGGGATTTTGTCTACCGTGTAGGAACCGTTTTGATAGGTTCCCAGCGGTTTGGCCGTACCGATAGTAAGGCGTTTGTAAACTTGGCGGGAGTCGGCGGAAACCACAATGCCCCCTGCCTGGCGTGCCAGTTCAAGTGCCAGTTCTGTTTTACCGGAAGCGGTCGGGCCGCAGAGAACAATGGGTTTCATACTTATATTGTACTTTTTCTTGGGGAGAGAGTGGTTCTACTTCCTTTAAAAACGAAAGAGGCGGTTGATAAGGATAACTTTTGAGAGTAATTTTTTATTTGCTATAATTGCTGCTAAGAGGGTATCTGTATGAAAAAAGGTTTTACTTTGATAGAGTTGTTAGTAGTGGTACTTATTATTGGTATCTTATCTGCGGTGGCACTTCCTCAATATACAAAATCAGTTGAAAAGGCACGCATGACTGAGGCCGTTATGGCCGTAGAGGCTATTGCCCGAGCAAATCAATTGTATTATTTGGCCAACGGCACTTATACTCGCAATATCAATGATTTAGATATTGATTATAATATTACCGAAACGGAATATGGTTCTACTTCCGGGGAAGAAACAGCCCAATCCGCACGCATGAGTAAAAATTTTATTTTCTCGGCCAGTAATTCTTATGGTGCCCAATCGGGGATTGCTGTGGCAGCTCGGCGCGAAAATGATACAGATGTAAGCGGGGGCAGAGTATATTCGCTGATGATTTATAATACAGGAAGAAAAATTTGTTATCTGTATGGTAAAGCAACAGACTATCAAAAGCAGTTATGCCGTGCTTGGGCTGATGCGACCAGTGAGTATTATTAAAGTTTTTTCGTACAAAAAACCCTCTCGTATGAGAGGGTTTTTTTATAAACATTACTTGCGAAGGAGCAGGGGTTATTTCCCTTCAAAAAAACTTTCGTCTTTTTGAATTTTGTTGCAGATTTTGTTGCATTTGCAACCGGCTACACACACTTCGGGCAGTTTAAGCAAAATGCGGGTGTCGCAATCGTTAAAGTCGTCAGCCATTTCGCTGATAAGTTTAGCGTCTTTTTCTGCCATTTTAATAAATTCAATACCAATGGTATATACATTTTCGCGTTGCTTTACCCAGGCGAGTCTGGCTTCTACTTCCATTTTGCCGGTACCGGGTAACTGCAGGCTGATAGAAAATTTGTCAGCAAGCGGCGCACCCAAAAAACTGATCATACGCATACCGGAGGCGGACAAGTCGGCCAAAATGGCTACCAAGGAAGTTTCCTTTCCGTCTTCGGTTTTGTAATGTAAGTTGACCGGTTCAATTAAATTGCTGATAACCGGCATACGCGGGTGGCGGCGTTTTTCAGAAAAGTTCTTTTTAGTCATAAATTTAATCCCTCGCAAATAATAATGTTCCGTCTGCTCGTTCTATTTCGGCTTTTACGACGGTGCCGATGGGGTAGTTCTTATTTAGTTTTACCCAATAACTGCCCGACGAGCGACCCTTGTTTTCGGACTCTAAAAGCACTTCTTGCACGGTGCCTACTTGGGCTTTGTATGCGGCTTCGGCAAGTCCTCTTACTTTATTTAACAAAATATCAAGCCTTTGTTCCAGTATCTTTTCGGGCAAAAGCGTCATTTGTGCGGCTACGGTACCTTGGCGGGGCGAGTATTTGTAGCAATAGGCCGTGCTAAAGCCGGCTTCTTCCACCAGGGTCAATGTTTGTTGGAAATCTTCTTCGGTTTCCGTGGGAAATCCTACAATTAAATCGGTAGATATGTGAAACCCGCACGATTTTAATTCTTTGATTTTTTCCAATAAAATTTCACGCGTGTAACCGCGTTTCATTTCACCCAAAACTTTTGTAGAACCGCTTTGCGCGGGTAAATGTAAGTGACGGGCGATTTTCGGGTTATCTTTTACCGCTTGCCAAAAAGCCGGGGTGAAGTAAATGGGGTGCGGGCTTGTAAAGCGTACGCGCTCCACTCCGGGAATTTCGGTGGTGCGGTTGAGTAAATCGGCAAAAGTGGTGTTGCCGTTCTGATAGGCATTTACCGTTTGGCCCAGGAGCATAATTTCTTTGGCGCCTTGGGCTACTTTTTGACGGACGGAGTTTAATATATCCTCTTGAGCCAAGCATTTAATCGGGCCGCGCACCGTGGGTACAATGCAGTAGGTACATGCAAAGTTACACCCGCGCATAATGGTAACATAACCCGTCAGCCCCGGTTTAAGGATTTCGCCTCCATCGGTAGTGGGGGGGAACAAACCGCTGTTGTCCAAGGTATCCGAAAAGTTTTCAATATCTTTTGCCCCGGATAATACATCTAAAAACGGGAAGTGGCGGCGCAGTTGTCTGCCCAACCGTTGGGCGGCGCAACCTGCAAAAATAATGGCTCTGCCCGGTTTTTCTTTTTTCCAGGTGCCGAGTCTGCCGAGGAAGGAAACCGCACGGTGTTCCGCGTGGTCTCGTACGGTGCAGGTATTGATAAGCACCACATCGGCTTCGTCTAAATTATCGGTGGTTACCATGCCGCGCGCGGCCAAGTGGGAGAACATTTCCTCCGAATCGGCAATATTCATTTGGCAACCGTAGGTTTGAATAAAAACTTTTTTCATGGATATAAAAAATGCAGGCGGCCCGATATAACAGACCGCCTGCCAACTTAAGTTAGAATAAGTCGCTGATTTTTTTGATGCTTTCCGTAAGCGGCTGGGTGAGGTGAATCTTAATCACGCGGCGGCCTTTGGATTCAAGCGCTTGGAAATCTCCCAACGCTTGGGCGTTGCAGAGTTGTCCAAAGGTGTATTGTTGACCGGGAATTTTAATATCGGCGGCCGGTTCGGCGGAAAGGAGCAAGAATACCCCGTTGTTGCCGTCACCTTTGTGCAATTGACCCGTGGAGTGTAGGTAGCGCGGCCCGTAGCCAAACAATACGGCGCGTTTGGTGCGGGTCATGATTTTATCACGCAAACCGAGCAAGGCTTGATCTACTTCTTCGGAAGGATAGACATAGGGCAAGATAGCCACATAGTCGTTGCTTTCCAACAAGGAATACAAATCTTGGGACAAGGTTTCCAGTTTCACTTCACCGGCAATGTCTTTGGAAACCAACAAGGGGGCGGAAACTTCCGCAGGAATATCGCCCGCTTCCAACTTAGCCAAGATGTTTTTGGTCATGGTTTTGGCTTCTTGTACGTTGGGTTGGTCAAAGGGATCAATGGCCAAAATAGCACCCGCGGCGGCGGTGGCAATTTCCCACAACAGGAACATAGCACCCAATTGGTATTTGTTTTCCAAGACGATGGTCAAAATCGGGTAACCGCGTTCGGCCAAATCTTTAACGATGGCGGAAACGCGTTTGTCGTCATCGCTGCCGGTGGAAAGGTAGACAAAGTAGCGATCGTCACGGTAGTCGAAGTTTTTGGTCAAGCTTTCGCCGGCCACCGGCACAATGCCTTTACCTTCTTTACCGGTAGATTCGGCTACTAATTGTTCAGCCCAAAGACCGAAAGTAGCAAAATCGCAAGGAGTTAAGAGAGTCATTTTATCGCGGCCGTGGTTGACATTGCACGCACCCATAAAAGCCCCCAATTTAACCGCGGCGTTATCTTTTACCGGGGCTTCGGCGCTGAAGGTGGCGGCTTGTTCTTTGGCTACGGTTAAAAGTTTGGTTACATCTACCCCCATGATGGCGGCGGGAACGATACCGAACATGGAAAGGGCAGAAAATCTACCGCCGATATCGGCCGGGTTGAGGAAGGTTTTGCGGAAGTTGTGTTTTTTGGCTAACGCTTCCAAACCGGTGCCGGGATCGGTGATAGCGGCGAAGTTTTTACCGGGTTCTTTTACGCCGGCTTTTTTTACTTCGTCAAAGAAATAAGCAAATTGAGAAGAAGGTTCCACCGTTCCGCCGGATTTGCTGGCAAAAATGAAAAGAGTTTCCGCCGGGTTGATGCGGGCACGGGCCGCGCCTACCCAATCGGGGTTGGTGGTATCGAGTACGATAAGTTCCGGCCAGCCGTTTTGCTTGCCAAATACGGTGCGGAATACTTCGGGGGCCAAAGAAGAACCGCCCATACCCATGATTACACAATGTTTGAAATTTTGTTTAACATCGTTAGCAAAAGTGGTTACATCTTCAATGCGTTCCAAGGTCCAGTCATATACCTTTTGCCAGCCTAAGAATTTAACGATAAACTCCATGTGTTCTTTGTCTTGTTTCCAAAGGGTAGGGTCTTTCGCCCAGAACTTGGTGTTAAATTCAAGTCCTTCCAGTTTAATTTCGCCTTCCCGGATAATTCCTTCGGCTATGGGGGTTGCTTGTGTATTCATACTATTTCTTCATCCTTTTTTATAAAGACCTGTCGGCCTTATTTAAAATTTGCGTTTTCAATCGCTTTTACTTTATTTAAGCGTCCTTCATGACGGGAACCCGTTAAGAAAGAGGCCATTAAAAATTGTTCGGTTAAGTTTTCGGCAACGGCCGTACCGATGATGCGCGCTCCCAAGCACAATACATTTAAGGCATCGTGTTCCACGGCTTGGCGGGCAGAGTAAGCATCGTGGCAAACGCAGGCGCGAATCCCTTTGGTTTTGTTGGCCGCCACACAAACCCCAACTCCGCTGCCGCAAATTAAAATTCCGCGTTCAGCCCGGCCGGAGGCCACTTGTTGGGCAACTTTGTCGGCATAATCGGGATAGTCGGCCCTCTCGCAAGAGAAGGTGCCGCAATCTTCTACTTCATGCCCCAAGCGGCGCACAACAGCCGCTACGGTTTCTTTCAGCGGGAATCCCGCGTGATCGCATCCAATGGCAATTTTCATAAATTAGTAGGCTTGGTCTACCAAGTCGCACATACAATGCGCCATAAAAATATGGCAGGCTTGAATATGCGGAGTATCTTTTACGGCTACCGTGAGGGGTAAGTCGCAAATATCTTTAATGGTGCCGCCGTCTTTACCTAAAAAGGCAGCGGTGTAACAACCCTTGCGTTTGGCAAGGCCTAAAGCCAAATATACATTTTTGCTGTTGCCGGAGGTGGAAATACCGATGACCACATCTCCTTCTTTGGCAAATCCGTCAATTTGACGGGAAAAAACAACATCATAAGAGTAATCGTTTCCGATAGCGGTTAAAGTAGAGGTATTGGTGTTGAGTGCCAAAGCAGGAAGAGAGGGGCGTTCTTTTTTGAAGCGGCCCACAAATTCCGCGGCGATATGTTGGGCATCAGCCGCACTTCCGCCGTTTCCCATCAAAATAACTTTGTTTCCTTTTTTGAAGGCTTCAATTACTTTCTCGGCCAATAATTCCACTTTATCGGCTAAGTTTTCTTTTACATAAGTTACGGCTTGAATTAAGGTGTCGGCTTCGTTTTTTACAAACATATCAAAATACCTCACTAAATTAAATCTTTTCCACGGCGTTTTGTTCTACCCATCCTTTGATTCCTTGGGATTTTACAACAACTTCATACCACGAATCTTTGGCATCTTGTACCGTTACCAAGTGCCCTTGGGCTACGCTGGCACTGGCGGGGAAGTTAGTACCCGGGCCACTGCGTATTTCCGCAATAGGATAGGCGATTACGGCTAAATGGGCGTTTTGTTCTTGATGTCTTAAATAAAGCCACCCGCTACAAACAGTCAATATAACCGCACAAATGAGGGTTAATCGGCCCGCTTTTCCTTTGAAGAGCCAGAAACTTCCTACTGCACAAAACAACCAAAATATTAAAAAAACAAGTCCTTTTAGTTCCGGATAAGAGAACCAATAAAAAGCGCGATGCAAAATAACCGGAATTCCGGACGGAACTAATTTTTCCCCACCCGATTCTAAAGTAAGGGAAAGATTTTGGCGGATATCGCCGTCTCGCGGGGCCAAGCGGAACGCACGGTAATAGTTGGCGGCGGCCAGCCCTTTGCTACCCATCTTAAAATAGCAATTACCTATATTGTAGTAAACAAACGGGTCGTTTGGGTGAGATTTTAATTCATCTTCGTAAATACCCAAAGCCGCAGAGTACTTCCCTTGGCGGTAAAAGTCCTCGGCTTTTTGTAAAGAATCTTGAGCCGTAAGGAATAGATGACAGGTAAAAACGAGCAGGAGAGCCAGTATTATTTTTTTCATTTGGTTTCCTCCTCCATTAAGGTAAGTACATCGAGTGCCTGGGCGGCCAAATTGCGCGTGTTTTGCGCGTCTTTTTCTGTTGGAGCAAAGCGGGCCGCATCCAATCGTTGCCACAAGAGGGAAAATGCTTCTGCCGTGGCAGGGGTAACCCCTTTTTTGCCCAACATATTTACAATAGATTTAAGAGGCAAACTGCCGGTGCTTATTTTGAATTTTTGTTGTAAATAGCCGGCTACCGCATCGGCTACGGCTTCTTCGTTCGGGGAGGCTTTTAATAAGGCTTTTGCTTGGGAATAAGCGCGTTTTTGGGCTAAAGTCTTTCTGCCAAACAGGGCAAAAAGTACGGAGACAAAAAGTAACGCACCTGCCAGCCAATTTATCCAAGCCAAAGCGGATACTTTGGTCAAGAAACCGGCTTCGGGCGCGAGGGTGCTTTTTAAGTAGGCAATATCGCTTCCCAAGGTATGGAACCCGCTGGGGCCGGAGCCTTGCGCGCCAAAATCAAACCCGGCTTCCGTTTTGGAGGAGGGAGATACTTGTATTTGAATCGGCTGGGTACGCAAGGTTTTATAGGAAGAAGTATTCGGGTTGAAATAAGACCATTTGATTTCCGGAATCGTATAAATGCCGGAGGCGGACGGTACGAGAACCGCCTTAAAGATTTTGTAACTGCGTGCTTGACCGTTAGCCGGTAGCGAACCGGAAGTGGCCGCCGTGTTATACATCTTAAATCCGTCCAAGACAGGGAAAACCAAGTCCGTCGTCGGTTTCAGGTTCCCGGGCCCTTTTACCGTAACGGTCAAATTAACGGCTTCCCCGGCTTCTACGCGGGTCGGGTCGGCCTGGGCTTGCAATACAAAACCTTCGCCCACCGCCCCGTAGAAAGATTTGGGTTTTCCGTCTTGTGGGAACGCTCGTACCTGAAGGGTAATAGGGTCGCTGGCAACGGTTTGCGTTTCGCTGACAGCTGCCCCGCCGAAAAGACGGTCGAAAGCCGTAAAGGGGGAAGACCCCGTTTGAAAACGAATCGAGGCCGGGCCGATGGTGGCTTTGCCGGGTGCCGCGGCCGTTAAGTGATAGCGTTGTTCTTCGTAACGGTACAACACACCGTTAATGCTTTGGGTGCCTTGCGCCGAACCGGCACTTTCCATAAAAATATTGGTGACGCTCGGCTTTTGGTAGGGGGCATCGTAAAAACTGTTGGAATAGTAAAAGCGAACCGCGAGCGTGATGGTTTGGTTTACATAAGGGGTTTTGTCACTGACGGCTGCTACCATAAAGAAGGCATCTTCCGCATGAGCGTAGGCTAAGTTAGCCAGGGAAGATTCCAATGGCGGAAGGTTAGGATCCACCTTGGGAACTTTGGCAAAGGCAGAGTCGTAATTCCCGGCGGAGTTGCGGCGCGCACCGGAGGACGCGCCCCCCGCGTTGGTTACCCCTTGTGCGTGGCGGAAAATAGTGACGGAGATAGGTTCCGTTTTATAGGTTTTGCCGTCATAAGTGAAGGAAACTTCCCCAATGGAGGTTTTCCCTACAAAACGAGGTAACATTACATAACGAAAAACAGTGGTGGTATGGCCGTTTACGGTAGATTGTTCCACTTCGCGCGAATAAACATTAAAAGCCGGCAAACTGGGAAGTTGGGGCATAATCATATTGCCGGAGGCCCCGCGAATTTCCACCGTTAAAGTAATTTCGTCATCAAGCGCAAGGGCTGTTTTGTTTACGCTGGCCGTCAGTGAGACTTGGGCCATGGCCGAAACGAAACAAAAACAGAAAAATAAAGCGAGTAAAAGTTTTTTCATAAATTTACCAATCTTTTTCTACCGTATGATTTTGGGCCGGAGCAGAAGCCGTAGGTTTCTTATATTCGCTTTCGCGAGCCATTTGCATCACACGTTCGGCGGCATCTTTTTGTTGTTGGCTTTGCGAATCGTTTTGGTTATTTTGTTCGTTGTTTTGTTGTGCAGCATCCGCACCCGAATTATTTTGATTATCGGCACTGTTGTTTTGATTGTTTTGCCGGTCTTTGTTATTTTGGTTTTTCTGTTCCTGCAAAATAAGTTGCAAATTGTGTACGGCCTCTTTATCTTTCGGGTTTTTTACAATGGCCTGGCGATAACTTTGCTTGGCCTTTTCCATATTTCCGGCCCGATAGTAAGTGTTACCTAAATTGAAAAGAGCATCTTGCTGAAGGTCGCCTTCTTTTTCGGCTGCTTGAGTGAAGGCGGCTTGAGCCGAGGAGTAATCTTTCAAGCGATAGGCGGCCGCTCCTGCCCCGAATACGGCCTCTTCGTTTTGAGGTTCGTTTTTCAAAATATTGTTGTAAGTGCTGAGGGCTTGACCGTATTTTTTGTCTTCGTACAAATTGCCGCCTTTACGCAATTCTCCGCGCACTCCCGCCTGGAGCGGAAGAGAGAGTAAAAGCACAAATAAAATCAGCGGACTTTTCATACTCATATTTTACCTTTTTTGAGGCTCTTTTTCCTCGTTCGTTCTTTTGCGGGTGCCTCTGGGCCACAACAAATAACCTGCCAAACACAAAAAGGCAAGTGCAAGCGGGAAACGATAGCGGTTTTTATAGGTTACCCAGCGGGAAGTGTTGGATACGGTTTTGTCCAACCCGCGTACGGCATCTTCTACTTTAGCCGCTACTTGCGCAGGGGTGGTGTAAGCAATATATACGCCGCCGGTGGCCTGGGCTAATTCCAGTAGGGTGTTTTCGTCCAATTTAGACACAACGGTATTACCTTGACGGTCTTTTTTATACTCTAAAATTTTTCCGCTGGCCGGTTCCACGCGCGCCGGGATAAGGGTGCCTTCTTTGCTGCCGATACCGATAGCGATAATACGGATTCCGTTTTTAGCGGCAATTTCTTTGGCGGCTTTCAGTTCTTCGGGGGAGTGATCTTCTCCGTCCGTCAATAGAATAAGGGCTTTTTTGCCGGGATATTTGGCTAACATTTTGGCGGCTAAAGAAACAGGCGCCGCAAGGGAAGTGCCCGGCACGGGGAGCATATCGGGTTTTAAGGCGGTGATAAAGTATTTAAGTGCATCTTCGTCCGTTGTGATGGGGCATTGCACATAGGCCTGGGAGGTAAAGGCCAAAATGCCGACGCGTTCTTCCTTGAGGTGGCTGATAAGCATACGCAACATGGTTTTGGCGTTGTCCAAACGGTCGGGCCGAAGGTCGCGTGCTTTCATGGAAGAGGATACATCTACCGCAATAACGGTTTGGGCAAAAGAGCCTTGGGCTTGCGTAATTTCCGTTCCCCATTGAGGGCCGGCCAACGCCACAAACAGAAAAACCAAACTGCCTAAAAGCAGAACATTTCTCCAGGCGCTTTGCGGGCGCAAGTGGGCCACCAGTTTGTGATAAGCCTGGGTGCCGAACAAGGCGTGAATAATGCTGTTTTTTCGTTTTTTCCCCAAGGCAAGCACGCCGCCCGCTACCAAGAGGGCTCCCAACAAATAAAGCAGGAAAACAGGTTTAGCGAATAATTCCATATTATGGCACCTTGATAAAAAGAATTTTTTCCGCTATCAGCCCGGCAAACAACATAACCACCGCCAGTAAAAGGAGCGGTTGGTAAAAGTCCGTACGACTGATAATGGAACTGGGCGAAAATTCCGTCTTTTCCAGTTGGTTAATCGTGTTATAAATTTGCTCCAGTTCCGTTTCGTTTTTTGCGCGATAAAATTTTCCGCCCGTTTCTTGGGCAATTTCCAGCATCAGGCCTTCATTGATTTCATCTTCTTGGCTGGAATAGGGGTTTTCTCCGGGGGCACTGGCCGTGCCGATGGTGTAAACGCGGATTCCGTACGCGGCTGCCGCTTTGGCCGCCATGCTGGGGTCAATGGCGCCGGCGTTGGAATCTCCGTCCGTCAGTAAAATGATGATTTTGCTTTTGGCTTTGCTGTTTTTTAAGTGATTGGCCGCCACGCCCAAAGCATCGCCTATGGCAGTATTGTTGGCATCGATAATGCCTAAGTACAGGGTGGAAATATATTCCTGCAAGGCTTCGTGATCCAAAGTTAAAGGCGCATGAAGCATGGCCTCTTTGGCAAAGGCCACCAGACCCATGCGATCCGTGGGGCGTTTGGCGATAAAACGGGAAGCCGTATTCTGGGCCGCTACAAAGCGGTTGGGGTAAAAGTCCTGCTTTTGCATGGAGGCGGAAACATCTAACAGTAAGATAATATCAATCCCTTCGGTGGGGGGGAGGAGAGTTCGGTCTATTTTTACGGGACGGGCTAAGGCCAAAATCATCAAGGAAAGAGCTGCTAAATAGCAGAACATAGGAACCCAACGGGTAAAAAGTACCCGCAAGGAAGCTTGGTGAATAATCAAGTGCGAAAAAGGATAATTTATCTGTCTGGAAAATGATTTTTTGAAAAGGGTTTGCCCCAAAAAGACCGCCAATACCACCAGCAGAAGAACAAAAGCCCACGGGTGCATAAACTCTATGCGTCCGCCAAAAAACCGGGTAAACAAGAGCCCCAGCAAAGCAAAAGCACTCACGGCTCCCAACACACTGAGTACGGCGGCTTGCATACGGGGGGCTTTTTTAACGAATAGAGAAACCACCAGACTCAGCAGTAACAACCCCAACGAGATTAAGAAAAAGTAAATCATAAGGGCTCCTCCTCTTGGGCGGGGATAATTTCTTTGGGGGCGGTTTCCGTGATTAGTTCCCGCAAGATTTGAACATCTTTGTTGCGAATTTGTTCGTTGGGAACGGCTTGGGCGAATTTAACCAAATCGCCCGAACTTAAGAAATCCCGTAACTGATAAAGCAGCGGTGCCATTTGCGGCATATTTTTTACACGGCGCAACAGTTCGGCGGAAGTATCGGCCGAAGCATCTATTTGAAATTGACGCCACAGGTATTCCCTCAAAATATCGGACAAAGTAATATAGAACAACTTATATTCCGCTTTTTCCCAAAGCCCGCTATCCAGGAGAGCATCGATTTTGGATAACGCAATTACATGGCCGGGGCGGGAATCTTCCTGCCGGGTAATTTGCAGTTTTTCTTCCGTCACTTTTTTGCGCCACAGGTGAAGCACCCAAATAAGGGCCGCAGCCGCCAAAAAAGCCAACAGCCAGGTCAGCCAACCGTCCGGCACTTTCGGCCCGCGGATTTCGCGCAGGTCTTCTCCGGGGAAAGTTTTGGCGGGGGTAATTTCTACATAAACGGGTTCTTGCGCTTGAGCGATGGTTTTACCTTCTTGGGTAAGATTGAAGGTAACCGTAAAAGTAGATTTTCCCAAAGAAAACGGAATAACGGTAAAATCGTATGTTTGAGTGGCGGGGGAATTTTTGACAACCGAGGTTTGGGTAATTTCAAATTCAGCCGGCAGGGAATCTTCGTCCACTGCCACTTGGTAATCGGGAGAGTGGGAAAGGGCATATTGTACGGCAAACGGCTGAGCGAAAGGCACGGAAGCGGCCGCTTGCTTTTGGGTAATGCTGATTTCCTGCGCCATTACACCGAAAGAAAAGAAAAATAAGGAAAACAGTAACAGTTTTTTCATGGCCTATCTCCGCAGTTTCTTGGCGCGTTGCTTAAAAAACGAAATCACAGGTTCAAACGGGGAGTGCGCCGTATCCACCACAATGGGTTCAATCTTAAAAGGGTTGAAAAGACTTTTCAGTTGTTCGTCTTGTTTTTGGCGGTATTGGTTTAGTTGGGCATTTAGTTCGCTACCGGAAAGAGAAATTAAATCTTCTGCGCCCGTTTCGGGATCCACTACATCGATGCAAACCCCCAAAGAGGGAACTTTTTCTTCTAGTTTATCTTTAACGATAACAGGTATTAAATCAAATTTTTTAGCCGCCAACTTAAAAGGTTTTGCGAAATTTTCAAACGGTTCCAAAAAATCGGAAATGAGAATTAAAATTCCTTGGCGTTTGATTACTTTATTTAAGGTTTCCAGGCAGAGCCCCAAATTAGTACCTTTGCGTTTGGGTTCAAAAGCAATCATTTCGCGAATCAGGCGTAACACATGTTTTTTGCCTTTTCGGGGGGGGACAAACAATTCCACCTGGTCCGAAAATAACAAGAGGCCTACCTTGTCGCTGTTTTTAAGGGCAGACATGGCAAAAAGTGCAGCCAGTTCAGCGGCGGCCTCCAATTTTAATTTATCGGTAGAGCCGAATTGCTCGCTGGCGGAAACATCGCACGCAATCATCAGTGTCAGTTCGCGTTCTTCGTTGTATTTTTTAATGTAGGGAACACCCGTTCGGGCCGTTACGTTCCAATCAATAGAACGGATATCGTCCCCCGGGGTATATTCGCGCACTTCGGCAAATTCAATCCCTTGGCCTTTGAACGTGCTGAGGTATTCCCCGGCAAAAGTTTCGGAGACCAATTTGTTGGTTTGAATTTCTATCTGGCGTACTTTTTTAAGAATTTCCGAAGTATCCACGGTTTACCCCCAGGGTTCGGTTTACGGCACATCTACGGCATCAAAGATTTGTCTAACGATTTGGTCGGAAGTGACATTTTCCGCCTCGGCTTCGTAGGACAAAAGCACCCGGTGGCGCAACACATCTAACCCGACGGCTTTGATATCTTCCGGCGTTACATAGCCGCGCCCGTTCAGGAAGGAATAGGCTTTAGCGGCTTGGGTAAGGAAGATGGTGGCGCGCGGACTGGCCCCGTATTGGATATAGGAGGCTAATTTTTCCAACCCGGCGGCTTTCGGGTCGCGCGTGGCAAATACCAAATCTACAATATAGTTTTTGATTTTTTCGTCCACATAAATGGAATCGGTTACTCGGCGTGCCTTCAAAATCATTTCCGGGGTGACTTGCGTGTTGAGTTCAATTTTTTGGTGGCTGGCCATGCGTTCCAAAATGATTTTTTCTTCTTCTTTGGAAGGATAAGTAACCATTACTTTAAGCATAAAGCGGTCTACCTGCGCTTCCGGAAGCGGATAAGTACCTTCCTGTTCCACCGGGTTTTGGGTGGCCATTACCATGAAAGGTTCCGGCAGTTTGTAGGTTTGTTCGCCGATGGTTACCTGGCGTTCTTGCATGGCTTCCAACAGGGCGCTTTGCACTTTTGCGGGAGAACGGTTGATTTCGTCGGCTAATACAAAGTTGGAAAAAACCGGCCCGCGTTTAGGGTAGAAAAGGCCGTCTTTCGGGTTAAAAATAAGCGTACCCGTAATATCGGCGGGGAGCAAGTCCGGCGTGAATTGAATGCGTTGGAATTGAGCGTGAATCGCTTGGGCCAAGGTTTTTACGGCGAGGGTTTTGGCTAACCCGGGCACGCCTTCAATCAAAATATGCCCGTCGGCCAAAAGGGCTACCAACATTTTTTCTACCAGGCCTTCCTGCCCGACAATAACCTTGCTCACTTCGCGTTTTAAGTCTTGTAAAAAAAGGCTTTCTTGCTGAACTTGTTTGTTTAAGGTGGTGATATCCATATTTACCCCTCCGTGTAAAGGCCCGTGTTCGGGCGAATATTACCTATATTATAGAAAACAGGCCCTTTCTTGGAAAGGGTTTTTTAGGGGTTAGTTTCCAGAAAAATTATTTTCCATTTGGGGGATGCGTTTTCACTTTTAAGGCTTTTAAGCGCTTTGCAACAAAAAAATCTTTAATCGGTTGGGCCAAGTAATAAATACCGGGCAGCGCAAACAACGCGGGGAGAGCATAGAAAACGGTAAATCGGAGGTCTTTATCCGCGGTTCCCAATTTGAGATAGGTATATAACAGAAGTCCCGCTATGCCTAGGAAGAAGAAAGCCGACAGATAAAGACTGAAATGAGTATCGGGTGAGTATTTGATAAAAAGGCCATGGTTAAAAAAGTTATCCATTTGTTCGGTAGCGAATTTGGACAGTTTTTGTTGAACGACGGAATCTGCTTTTTCCGTTACGGTTTTATAAGAGAAAGAGCGGAATTTTTTGGCTTTGTTCGCTATTTGGTAGAAAAACGGTAATGCACCGAAATGTTTGATGATAATTTTTGTTCCGTTTGCTTGCGTAAAAAGCATTTGAATACCCTTAATGCAGGGAATAGGCATGTGGTGCTTATTTAATTTTTCCGAAACCTCCAAAGTAAAATCAAAATCGGTTTCTTCAAAAGGGAGAAAAACATTTTTCTTGGGCATATATTTTTTAACTAATATCAGCCCGGTGGGGGTAAAGTGAAGGTGGGTAAATTTGTTTTTTCCGTTTTTTGGGGAATTAAATACTTCCACAAAAGTGAGGATACACGCCACGGGAACCGCTACCATCAAAAAAAGAATCGATATCCAAGTTACGAAACTTTCTGCCTTCAGGTAGGTAAGAAAATCTTTTAACATGCTCCACACAAATTCAAAAAGCCCGTCCATACACAAAAAAACAACCGCGGCTATCAACACAACACTTGTGATAATAACGGATCGATGGAAATAGTGGGAAAGGAGGGCATCTTCCGGCGATTTTATTTGTATCTTCATGGGTTTATTCTTTAGCCCCGTGTTCTTTTAGATAGGCACGAATTTCCGGAGTTTTGGCGAGAGTTAAAGGCGTTTCCGGAACCGAAACGGTAATAAGTTCTATGGGAAAACCTCTTTTGGTATTATCCCCGGGAGAGTTTTTTCCCCCCGTTTGTTTGGAATCGTTTTTCTGCCGTGCGGAGGCCGCGTTCACATCGGCTCCGTGCGCCACCAATAATTTTACGATGGAAGAATAGCCTTTATGGGAGGCAAGCATTAAAGGAGTAAAACCCAGTTCGGTTTCTCGATTTTCCAGTTCTACCCCATGGGCCAACAAGAATTTTACGATATCGTTTAGTACCCGCTCGGGGCCTTCAAACAGTTGGAGTGCGTAAGAAAGCACCGTGTCGTTCGATTCGTTTTTAAGGGTTACATCTGCGCCGTTATTGAGTAGCCAATTTACCATAGAAATGTGGCCTTGTGCCGCCGCTAACATAAGCGTGCTTGTTCCGCGCGCGGTAACCTCGTTTACATTTACCCCGTTTTCTACCAAAAAAGCCAATGCTTCCACCTGCCCCAAACCCGCGGCCACCAAACAAGGGGAAAACCCCGTTTCCTTTTGGCGGATATCCAGCGGTACACCTTGTGCGGCGAGCTTTTTTAGCGCAGCAACATTACCTGTTTTGGCGGCGGTGAATAATTGGTCTAACAGTTTTGATTGTTTATTCATGGGGAATCCCTTTTTCTTAACTAAATTATAACAAAATGTTTGTGTGCAAATGGGAAAGAGAAAGCATTTTATTGTGCCGGCGAATAAATTGTAAAATAATAGCGTACTTACTTAACAAAGGCAAGGCCGTATATGAACTTACCTCAAGCATTTACCGAATATACATCTTCTCTTTTTGGTGCGGAACGCTGGCAGCGTTTTGTAGATTCTTTTACACAAGAACCGGTGGTAAGCGTTCGTTATAATCCCTGGAAACAAAGGAAAGAGGATATCCCGCCCGAGGCTACACCCGTGCCTTGGTGTCAACATGGTTTTTGGTTGAAAGAGCGGCCTAACTTTACTGCAGATCCGCTTTTTCATGCCGGGGTGTATTATGTGCAGGAAGCGGGCTCTATGTTTTTGGATCATGTACTGCGCCAACTTGTTACCGGCCCTGTAAGCGCGCTTGATTTGTGTGCCGCTCCCGGCGGAAAATCTACCTTGATGCGTGCCGCGTTGCCGGAAGGTTCGGTGATGATCAGTAACGAAACTGACCGCCGCCGCTCCAATATCTTGTTGGAAAATATGCTTAAACAAGGGCACCCGGGCGTGTTGGTTACCCATAATACCGCGCAAGAATTTTCTAAAACCAATTTATCGTTTGATGTTATCTTGGCGGATGTTCCGTGTTCGGGGGAAGGACTTTTCCGGCGAGACCCCGAAACGGTGCGGGAGTGGAGTTTGCCAAATGTGCATTTTTGCCAGGAACGCCAACGGCAGATTTTAAGCGGTATTTGGCCGTGTCTGCGCAGCGGGGGGATTCTCATTTATAGTACTTGTACTTTTAATTTGCACGAAAACGAAGAAAATGTGCGTTGGATACAAGAAGAACTGGGGGCCGATTTGATTTCCGTTCCCCTTCAGGCGCAGTGGAACGTAACGGGAAGTTTGCTTGCGGGTTGGAACGAGCCCGTGTACCGTTTTATTCCCGGCACAACGCCCAGTGAAGGCTTGTTTATGGCGGTGCTTCGTAAACGGAACGGTTCAAACGAATTTGGTACTTTGCCGTCCTCTCTGCGGGAGCAGATAAAAAAATACCGCTTGATACATGTGTTGTCTAACGGGATTCCCGCCCCCGAATTAAAAGGCAAGGAACTTATCCCTTCCGTAGAACAGGCGCTTTCTTTGTCGCCTCTTGCGCAAGAGTTCCCGAAAGCGGAACTTCCGTTGGAGTCGGCTTTGCGTTACCTACACCGCGAAACTTTTGCCTTGCCTGCGGGGACTCCGCGCGGGTTTGTGCTCGTTACCTATCAAGGTCGTGCGCTTGGGTTTATGAAAAACCTGGGAGACCGGGCCAATAACCTTTATCCCAAACCTTGGGCAATCCGCAAACTATAAAAAACTCTGTAGATAAGGAATAACCCTTTTTCCACAGAGTTTTTGCAAAAAAGTTTTAATAGAGTTACATTTTTCTAATCTTTTTCAATTCTTCTATACATCGGCGGATATCATTAAATGGAAGTGTTGCGATAATTTTATCGTCTAATTCCCACCATTTTAACTCCAGTAAATCTTTTATGATGTCGTCGGAAAATCTTTTTCTAATCAACTTGGCGGGTACTCCTGCGTATATGCCGTAGGGTTCCGTATCGCGCGTAAGCACGGCATTTGAGGCAATGATACAACCATTGGCTACGGTAATGCCGTCTTTGATAACAGCGTTGTTTCCAATCCAAACATCGTTTTCTACAACTGTTGGAGGATAGGAATAAGATAGGATAGGCTGATCTTCCGTGAGTTTTTTGTATTCAACATATTGAAATGGGGCGGTGGATAGCCAATCTATCGGGTGTTGAGAAGGCCCTATCGCTACATTTTTACCGATAGAACAAAAACTTCCCACAGTGCTTTGTTCGTGCATTCTGGTAAAATTTGAGCCGAAATAAGTATGTCTTCCGCACCAAGTATGTTGGGACGAGGGCGAATTCGGGTCGGGCAAGAGCAAAATTTCTCTTACCTCATGCCTTTTTTGCTTATTTACGATAAAAGCAGAATATATTTTTACGAATAATTTTTTGAAATCAGGCATATTTTTAGATTTCTTTTCCTTGAATAAATGTTTTTAGCGGGGTAAAATCACTTCCCAGTAAAACAATATCTGCGGAGTATCCGGCTTCCAATCTGCCTGTATGGGAAAGACCCAAAAGGCGGGCCGGATTTGCACACGCACAAAGAGATGCTTGCGGCAAAGTATAGCCGAAATCTACCAGGTTTTTCACTCCGCGAGCCATGGTCAGGGCAGAGCCGGCAATCACATTATCTGCTTTTCTTTTCCATACGCCGCCGCTAAGAACCACTTCTTCCCCATTGGCCAGGAAGGGCCCTTTTTCTTGGCCGGTAGGTCTTAATGCATCTGTTACCAAAATGATATTTTCCACCGGTTTTACGGTACGCAGAAACCCTACGATATCAGGGTGAACATGCACGCCGTCGGCGATAATTTCGCACGAAATGCCCGGATTCATCAGTACCGCACCCGAAGCCCCCGGAGCGCGTTGGGTAAACGGGCTCATGGCATTAAACAAATGCGTGGCATGGGTAACCCCGCGGGCCGCGCCCAGGGCAAATTCTTCATAGGTGGCATTGGTGTGCCCCGCTTGGAGTAAAATACCGTGCGAACGGCAAAACTCTATAATGGGTTCTATGCCGGGTAATTCCGGAGCCAGCGTCATGGAAACAATTTTACCGTTTGATGCTTCATAGAGGTTTTTTAACACTTCCAAATTGGCGGGGGCAATATCCTGTGGTTTCATAACGCCCGGTTTTGCAGGCGAAATAAAAGGGCCTTCCAAATGGAAACCTAAAATTTTCGCACCCGTCTCCTTCCCCAACGCAGGGGAAAGCAGGCGCAGTAAACGCGCCATGTCTTCCGGTTGCCCGCAGTAGAGGGTGGGGGTAAAGGCCGTTACGCCGTGTTTGCCCAGTTCGGCCGACATGGCAAGCAAATCTTGCGCATTGCCGGTTTCTACCCCAAACCCGGCAAAACCGTGGATATGTAAATCAATAAAACCCGGCAAAGCAAATGTATTTTTGCCGTCAATTTTCGGCAAAGCATTTGCGGTGGAGGGCAGTTCGCTTTTTTCGCATACCTGTTTAATACGCCCGTCTTCCACCCAAATAACGGCCTTCTCCAATGTTTTTTCGGGAGTGACTGCGCAAATGTTGGTAATTAAAAAAGCGTTCATATTATTCCTCGATTTCCAAACACCATTGTTTGGCTTGCGGTTCGGCGGTCTGCAAGGCTTGTAAGCGGGCGCGGGATTTCTCGTCCAGCAAAGAGCAAGCGTCTTCATCTACCAAAAGCGTGGCGCTGGGGTGGAGTTTAAGGGCGGTAATCGGGCAATTTATATCCGTACCGGGTTGCATTACGCGCGCCACGGCAGCGGCTTTTTTGTCCCCGATAGCAAGACAAAGCACTTCTTTGGCATCGGTAATGGTGGCAATGCCTACCGTAAGGGCCTGTTTGGGGACGAGGGTGGTATCGTTTTGAAAAAAGCGCGCATTGGCCTGAATTGTATTCTCCGTTAAATCTACTAAGCGCGTGCGGCTTTCAAAGGAGGAACCGGGCTCGTTAAATGCTAAGTGTCCGTTTTGCCCCACTCCGCCGAGGAACAAATCAATTCCGCCCGCTTGGTTAATGGCTTGTTCATAGGCTTCGCACTCGGCCTGTAAATCTTCGGCTTCACCGTTTAGGATATGCACATTTTCGGGGCGGATATTGATGCCGCCAAATAAATTTTGGTGCATAAAACTGTGGTAACTTTCCGGGTGGCTTTTGGCAAGCCCTACATATTCGTCCATATTAAAAGTGATAACAGGTTGAAAATCAAGAGTGCCTTCTTGGTGTAAGCGGCGTAAATGTGCGTACATATCTACGGCTGTTCCCCCGGTGGGAAGCCCCATCTTAAACGGTTTTTCTTGCGTCGGGGCGGCGGAGTTGATTTTCCCTTGAATATATTCGGCGGCCCATTGGCCTAAGTTCATATGAGTTACTACTAAACGCATAATTTAATATCCTTGTTAAATAATTTCTTTAATTTCCGTGGAAATCAGGTCTGCTTCCGGGCCGATAACCACCTGCACACTGTTCGCGCCGACTCTTACTACCCCGCGCGCCCCCAACTGTTTGAGGGTTGCATCTTGCACGAGGGCCGGGTCGTTTACTTCCAAGCGAAGGCGTGTGGCACAGGCATCGACCACTCTTAGATTTTCTTTTCCGCCTAAAGCCGCTACATATTTGGCCGCGCGGGAGTCAGCCGCTTTGGGGGTTTCTGCTGCGGGGGCAGGGGCCGGTTCTTCCTTTTTTTCGGGTTCAACGGCCTGTTTTTCTGCGGGTTTTTCAACCGCATTTTGCTCGGCGGGAGCAGAAACGGGCTCTTGCGTTTCTTCTTCGCGGCCGGGTGTTTTTAAGTTCCATTTTACAATAGCAAAACGGAACACAAAATAGTAAATTACTCCGTAAGCCAAGCCGACGGGCAACAACAGCCAGGCATTTGTTCCCAATCCGTAACTTAACAAATAGTCAAAAAGACCGGCGGAGAAGGTGAAGCCCAATTTTACATGCAAAATATGCATAAGCGCCATGGAAATACCCGTCAGGAAGGCATGCACCACATAAAGCGGGAAAGCGAGGAACATAAAGGCAAATTCCACGGGTTCGGTGATACCGGTTAAGAAAGAAGTAAACGCCATGGAAAGTAAAATACCGGCGGTGGCTTTTTTGCGCTTGGTGTCGGCGGTGTGAATCATGGCTAAACAGGCAGCCGGCAAGCCGAACATCATAATGGGGAAGAACCCCGCCATAAACGCCCCGGCGGTAGGGTCACCCGCGAAAAAGCGGTGTAAGTCGCCATGAACAACGGTTTCCACACCGTTTTGCAGGGTGGCAAAATCGCCGAATTGGAACCATACCAAGTTATTAAGCACATGGTGCAGGCCGAGCGGAATTAACAAGCGGTTGGCGAGCCCGTAGAAGAAAAGCCCCACACTGCCGGAGGAAATCGTCCAATTCCCGAAGGCGGAAATGGCTTTACCGATTGGTGGCCAAATAAAATACGCGGCTACCGCAATCACTAGACAGCTGGCCCCTGTAATAATGGGTACGAATCTTCTTCCGCCAAAGAAAGCCAAATAGGAGGGGAGTTTGATGTTGTGAAAACGGTTGTAAAGAAGGCCTGCCGTTACACCCACGATAATACCGCCCAACACGCCCATATTGATAGTTTTGTCCAGCGTAGCCAGGGCCGCGCTCATAATTAAATAGCCGATAAAGGAGGCCAACGCCGCCGCCCCGTGGTTTTCTTTAGCAAAGCCGATAGCCACACCGACCGCAAAAATGACGGGTAAATTGTTAAATACTGCCCCGCCCGCATCGGAAATGAAGGCAATATTTAAGAGATCCGGCTGGCCTAAGCGCAGGAGTAACCCTGCGATAGGGAGTACGGCAATGGGTAGCATGAGGGCTTTGCCCAGTTGCACAAGCCCGTTTCCTACAGCGGAAAAAAACTTTTTAAGTGTTTGCATTTTTGCTCCTTATTCCATCGAAAATTTTTCTTTTACCAACTTGCGTACGCTTTCGGCGTCCGGGAGGGTTAAGGCTTGTCGGGCAACGGCTTGGCAGTCGGCCAGGTTCAACTTGCGCACCAAGGCTTTGATACGCGCCACCGTGCCGGCTCCTACAGCCAGTTCCGTTACACCCAATCCAATCAGTATCGGTACCGCCAGTTTATCGCCTGCCATGGCCCCGCATAAAGCAACGGGGCGTTGGTATGCGGCGGCTCCGCGGCAAGTAGAGGCAATCAGTTGCAACACGGCGGGGTGTAGCGAGTCCGACTGGGCACTTAACACCGGGTGGCTGCGGTCTATTGCCAAAGTGTATTGGGTTAAATCGTTCGTCCCGAGGGAGAAGAAATCGGCCTGTTTGGCCAGTTGCTCGGCGGTCAGGGCGGCAGAAGGAACTTCTATCATCGTGCCTACCTGCACGGATTCGGTAATGCCCAGAGCGGTTTTTTCTTCTTCGATAATTTGTTTGAAATGTGCCAATTCCTCAGTAAAAGTAACCATGGGCAACATGATGCGTACACGGTTGAGCGGTTTTACTTGCAAGAGGGCACGCAGTTGGGTGCGGAAAAAGCCCTCGTTCTTTTCAAACGCGCGGATTCCGCGCACGCCCACAATGGGGTTGGCTTCCGGGGCAATGTTGACAAACGGGAGAGGTTTGTCGCCCCCGGCATCTAACAGGCGGAAAGTGACGGTGGTGTCTTTGGCGGCGTCCAACACGGCTTGATAAGCGGTTGTTTGTTCGGCTTCCGCCGGAGCAATGGCGCGCCCTTGGAACAAAAATTCCGTACGCACAAGGCCCATGCCTTCGGCCCCGTTTTCGCAGGCTTTGGCTGTTTCGGCCGCGCCTGCCACATTTCCTTCTATAAAAATTCGTTTGCCGTCCAGCGTTACGGCCGGAGTGTTGGCCGCGGCCTGGGCTTCTTTGGTTTCCGCTTGTAAGCGTTCGCGGCGGACGGTAAATTCTTTTACTTGGTCTTCACTCGGGTTGATAACCGCTTTGGCGTGGTCGGCATCTAAGAGAAGGGACGTATCGTTTACGATTTCGTGTACGGTAGTGCCCGCGCGTACAACGGACGGAATCCCACGGTTTCGCAGTAAAATACCGGCGTGTGCGGTGGGGGAACCTTGGGCGAGCAGTACACCTGCAATGTTGGTCGGCAGAGCGGTAACATCGGAAGGCAACAATTCTTCTGCCACCAAAATACTGCCGTCGGGTACTTGCAGGGTTTTCTTTTTATCCCCGGTTAAAAGGGCCAATACTTCCAAGCGCAAATCTTTTAAGTCGGCGATGCGTTCCATTAAAAACGGATTCTTGGTTTTTTTCAGTACATCTACGCTTTGGCGGATAGCCGTATTGAAGGCAAATTCGGCCGTTTTCCCTTTGGCTACCGTTTCTTTGGCTACTTCAAAAAGAAGCGGGTCTTGGGCGAGCAGTAAATGTGCCGTCAAAATATCGCGTGCCACTTCGTTTTTTTCCGCGGCGATTTTTTGTTCCAATTCTTGGCGAAGTACCTGCAAAGCGCGTTCCAATTCGGCTTCTTCGGTAACGGGGTCTTTGGCAAATTCTTCAAAAGTGATTTGTTGCGTTTGAAAACGAAACGCCTTGCCGACTGCCAACCCGCCACACGCCGTTAAGCCCGTAAGGGTTGTAGTGGCAGAGGGGGGCAAGGTTTGTTTTTCTTGTGTTTCGGTCGGCTTTGCTACGGGAGTGACCGTTTCGCCAAGGCCTGTTTCAAAGGCTTCCTGCAGTTTGGCAATCATCGTGCGGGCTTCGGCTTCCGGGCCGGCTACACGCAGGACGATGCTGTCCTGGTGCGACAGCGCAAGCCCCATAATGGCTACCACACTTTTAGCGTTGGCGGAGCGTTCCTTAAAAACGAGTTCTACGGAATAGGGGTGTTGGGCCGCCAAGTGTGCCAGCACGGCCGCGGGGCGGGCATGGATACCGTTGGCATTGGCAATGGTAATGGGGTTAGATTGCCAAAAAGTTTCGGCCGCTTCCGTTTGCGAGGAAGCACACGCCACCGGAATAGAAAAAAGAGCCGTGCCCTGTTTTACGGGGCCATAGACAGGAGCGGAAATTTTGATGTCCGCCGGGGCGGTAACCACCACCATCACAAGCGGCGAGGCCAGGCCTGTGAGGAGTGTTTCCAAATCAAAAGTTAAAATCGGTTGGCCTGCTTTTACGGTGTCGCCTTCTTTGGCAAGAGCGGTAAAGCCTTTTCCTTTCAAAGAAACGGTGTCCAAGCCTACATGTACTAATACTTCAATGCCGTTTTGGCTGACTACAAAGGCGTGGCGGGCTTTGTTGAAATTGATGATTTTTCCGTCGATAGGGGAATATACAGCCCCGCTGGCGGGGTGAATGGCGGTGCCGTCTCCCAGCATGCGTTCGCTAAATACAGGGTCGGGCACTTGATCTAAAGAAACAGAATTTCCGTCTAGGGGACAAAAGACCGTCAATGAATCGGGCATAAAAGTTCTCCTTTAGGATTGTTTCCCTCATTATAGTATATTTTTTGCCGTCCGTACGCGTGCGCTATGCGTAGGAAGATAAATTTTATTTGCGGAAGTTTGAAAAAATAGTTCTTGCTCTGCTTTCCTTTTTTTCTTACAATACATGCAACGGATAAGGTGCTAACATGGCCGTAAGATTACATAAAGGGAGTGTTATATGAAAAAAGGTTTCACTTTGATAGAACTTTTGGTAGTTGTATTGATTATTGGTATTTTGTCTTCGGTGGCTCTTCCGCAATATACCAAATCGGTTGAAAAGGCGCGTATGAGTGAAGCGGTTAGTTTGCTGAGTTCTTTGCAAAAAGCGGTAGATGTATATATTTTGGCGAACGGCCAGACTTCCGGTTCTTCCGTGGGAGACATTTTGCCGGATTTGGATATTGATGTTACCCACCTTACTCCAACAGGCTCAGGGGAATATTACTGTTCTAAAAATTTTTGTTATTCTGCCGAAAGTTCCGGTAGTGTTTCCGCAATCAGATGGACAGACGCCCACCCGTATTCCCAAGGGGCTCCCGAATATGGACTTAGAATGCAATTAATTGACGGAGAGTGGAAGAAATTTTATCATGTCTGCAATTGGTCGGGCGGGGATATTTTCAGCCAATTAAGAAGCACCGGTTTTGTAGTTGAAAATTGCTAGTTTCTTTTCCGCATAAAAAACCCCCGGTTAAATGCCGGGGGTTTTTTATTGATTTATTTGGCTATTTTGAAAAGCGTACTGGCGGAGTGCGCGCCAAATTCAGGCGCGTACATGGACTGTACCTGCGCGGCAGGAGCGCGGAATCGGCCGTCCTGCGTGGGGCGCAAGCCATAGCGCAGGGTTACTTCTCCCGCGGGTAGCCAATTTATAAAGAAGTTCGTTCCGCCGTCGCGAATTTCTTTGTAGAAGGAAATGGGGTTCCAATCCCAACCGCTTAAAAGTTCTTCGTTTTCAAAGCCGGCCGGGCGAGGATCCTGCAGGAGTACATATTCAAAAGCACTGTCCGTGCGCAAGGTTAAATGCACTTCCACTTCGTCGTCTGCTTTGATTTCGTCTAAATCTTCCACGGGGCGGAGTTTGGTTTCGCCGTCTTGTTTTAAGCGCACAAAGTATTGGCGCGTTAGGTTGATGACGCCTTCGGCAGAGGGTTTTGCATTGTCCGTTTGATAAATGGCACTGAGCGAAGCAAAATCGGTCAGTACGCCTTGTTTGGTAATGGTAGCGGAATACGCCGCAGGCGTAATGGCCGTTCCCGTTTTGACAAATTGCAAATCTTCCGTCCAATCCATGGGCTCAAAAGAGAGTTTCTTTTGTTCGCCTGCCCAGTTGATTTGATAACTCGTCGGTAGCGAAAGGGCCCCTTTGTGTTTCATCACCGCTAGCACTGTAAACACGGCTTGCGCGGATACTTTGGCATTATCCCAACTGTTCACTTGGCGGTTGAACAAAAGCCATTGGAGCATGGGGTCAATGTATTGGCTTTGAGGGCGTATTTCCAGCAGTGTGCGCAGGGTGACCGTTTGGGTGGAAAGCGTGTCGTTATACCACACCCAACTTTGCGCTTCGGGGGCAAAATAGGCCCCGGCGAGTTCGTCCGTTTTGATACGTGCCAAGAGTAAATCTAAGTACCGATTGGCCTTTTCTTTATCGCCTAAACGATGATAAACGGCCGCCGCATAGATTTGGCCCAGCGGGGTCATGTAGCGGGCGTGCGCATCGGCATAATCGGCCCATTTTTGAATATACGGTTTGGCTTTTTCCGCTTCAGGCCAATCGGCGGGGAAAGCGGAAAGCGTATAGGCCGCGTAAAGCGCGTATGATACGGAAAGCACGGAGCCTTCTTCGGCCTCTTTCAGGCGTTTTTCAATGCGGGGATAAATGTAGGCAAAGGCTTTTTGTGCGGAGGCTTGCGGAACTTGGGCCCCGTAAGAAAGAGCCTGTGCAAACGATTCAAGCGCGTAAAGCGTTAAGTATTCGTCGTCCTGTCCGCCTGCAATCCAGGCAAAAGCACCGCCGGGGTTTTGAAATTTGGCGATGGCGGCGGTTTCCTTTTCCAGCACTTGGGCGACCGTTTTATCATTAAACAAATCAATGATATCGGCCTGAATTTGTGTGTTACCCTGGGCTTGGCGGAGCCACGGCGTTTGTTCCAACAGCATCAAGCGCAAGGGGTCTTTTTCGTCCCAAGCGGGGGTAAGCGTGGTGCGTTTGGGCAGTTTTGCCACGGCTTCTTTAAGTTGCGGGTAAGTGGTGTAGAACTGATGCACCACACTTAACGGTACAAAGCGGTTAAGCGCGGAGACGAGGTCGCTGCGTTTGTTGGCAATTAAACCCGGCATGGAATTAAGGACGGATAACGCCAAACTGGGGTTAAGCGTAAGCACCAAGGTTTCCACCTGTTTGGAAGGAACTTCTTTTAATTCCGTAAGGGACAAGGTTTGCGTACCCTTTTTAAGTGCGATGTTTTGGGTAGCCAACAAGCGTTGTTTGGAAGGCAAAATCGGCAGGCTGCGTTGCTCGGCATCGCTGTCTTTGCCGCTACGGGCCACGGCCGTGATTTGGTACACTTCCGGCGTGTTCGGGGCTGTGATTTCCCAAGACACAAATTCCGTGCTGTTGGGTTTTACCGTTACGCGTTTGGGTGTTTTATCCAAGCCGAAAAGGTGCTGGACATTTTTGTCATTTTGGGTAACGGTAAGGCTTACTTCCGCCGTTATTTTTTTGTCGGTTACATTGGTTACCGCCGCTTGCAGGGAGCCTTTATCCCCTTCGCGGTAGAAGCGCGGCAAAGTAAGGCGAACCATAAAGTCCTTGCGGGTAACGGTTTGGGCGGTAAATGCGCCGAAATCGGCATTTCGGGTAAGCACAAAGCCCAAAATGTTCCAGGTAGTTAAACTTTGCGGCATGGTAACATGCGCAGATGTTTTCCCGTTTCTGACAGGCAAAAGGGCATTGAAGTAGGCCGTTTCCGAAAAATCGGTACGGGGCGAAACGGAAGGTGTTTCGGCGGAGGTTTCTTCTTCCACGCCAAAGGTTTCCATAACGGCTCCGTCAAAACTGCTTTCTACGCTGTCAAAGGCAACATTGTTGGCTCCTTTGGCCATCGTGGGAGCGGCACGCATAGAGGAGCGGGTGACCATCATACGGTACGAGCCAAAAAACGGCACCAAATCAAGCGTGGGTAACTGTAGGGGCGTTCCATTTAACAGCGTTGATTCTTCCGGCGGGTAAGAAGTTGTTGCGCGTGACGAATTTTGACTGTAGGAAGAATTGCCTACCCCCGTGCGTTGCGGATAGAGCGTATCCAACGAGAAAGGGTTTTTCTTTTGGGCATAATAATCGAGAGATTTGTCGTACACTGTTAAACTGGCTAAACCGTTAACGGGTTGGCCTTCTTTGGTTTTGGCGGATAATTCCCACGATACTTTTTCTCCCGGGGAGAGTGTTTCGGGCGCATTTAAGGTTACGTGGAGGGCTTTTTGATCAAACGGAACTTCCACGCGGGTTTGGGCTTCGTAGAATTTATAATTACTGGCCCCGAACCAACGCAACGAAACTCCGCCGCGGGAAGATTCCGTTATCGGGAAGGTGTAAATCTGCACCCCGCCTTTTTGTAAATCTTTTTGGGTTAAAAAGGCTCCTTGCTCGTAGAGTTCAATGCGTTTGGAACCTTCCAATTTTGAGGCCCCCAACAATACGCGCGCTTGCGTGCCCGGGTAGTAACGGGTGTGTTGCGGCAAGGCAATTTGCGGCAATTGCAGAGACGAATTTTCTTCCGCGACAATAAAAATGAGTTCTTGCTTGTCGGCTTTTTCCGAAGACAGCACCAAACGGTATACCCCTTCGGGCAAGGCGGGCAATTGCACTTTTTGCGCACCGGGCGTTTTGAAGGAAAGCGTTTCCTTAAAGGCGGTTTTTTCTTTGGCTACTTCTTTATAGGCGTTTTCCAAGGAAAATGCGCAACTGTCCGTGTAACAGGGAGTTTCGGGTTGCGAGGGCGGAAGTACATTTTTGAGGCGTTCGGCCACCAGCGTGATTTTTCCTGTTTGGCCTACACCTTCGCCGTCTGTTAAATTGATTTCGGCCAAAGTAGCCGTTTGGTTGGCATCGTAAAAACCTTGCGCAAAAGTTACTTGGAACAAGTGCGGTTGGGTGCTTACTTTGTAGGTGCGGGTGGTTTCTATCATGCGGCCGCTGTCGTCGGCAATTTCCGCTTTTACCGTAAATTGGGCAAAGGAGTCTTCTTCATTGGCTTTGGAGGGAGTAAAGACGATATTAAATTGTCCGTTTTCATCGGTACGGGTAGAGCCTTCCGCGATAAGGGCGGACGATTGTTCTTCCCAGAAAAAGTTTCTCCACCAATAGAAGGGCGGCCAGTAGGGTTTTCTTTCCACGGTGTATTTTACCACCGCGTTTTGTAACGGGGCTCCCGTATAATAATCGGCCTTTCCGTTAATGTGGGCCGGCATGGAAAACGCCAAGGCGGTTTCCGGCTCGTTTAAGGAAATTTCGTAATCGGGGCGTTTGAATTCTTCCACCCGGAAAGAGTGATTCGTACGATAAGTATGGCCTTCTTCCTCAAGCGTAAGTTGCAGGTTATATAGCCCCAACGGCGCGTTTTGCGGCAAGGTAAATTCCGTTTGGGCACTGCCCAGTTCGTTTAAGGTGTGCTCAGCGGAAAAAAGCGTTTTCCAGTTGGTGTCGCGCAAGAGCATTTTGATGCGCTTTCCGCCCAAAGTTTTTAGGCCGCGCGGTAAAATTTCAAATACATTGGCGGAAAATTGCACCCGTTGCCCGGGGCGATAAACGGCGCGATCGGTTTGGGCAAAAAGTTTGACGGGTTCCCTGTTGTAAAAACGGAAATAAAGGGAATTGGGCATATAAGCCATGCTGTCGCCTTTGCGTGCTAAGGCATTTAACAGGTAAGATTCGTTATGATCGTTACGGGTGGATACCGTTACCGTGCGTTGCAGGGAGGCTTCTCCGCGGGAGTCGGTTTGTTTCTGTTCGCGGGTACCGTTCCAATGGGTAAACATATCCAAGGTTGTATTTTCTTCCGGTTGGCCCGTTTTTAAGTTGACGGTATAGAGGTGGAAAACGGAAGGACGGTAGGTTTTTGCCGGGGCGCCCAAAACGGCGGTGTATTGGGCAGGGTCTCCTTCCAGGGCGGAAGTAACGAATAGGGCCAAATCCGTAGCGTTTAATACCAAGGCCGAAATGGGGGTTTTTTCTTTGGAGAAAGATTCTTCCAACGAAAAGAAAACTACATAAAAACCCGGTTCCAATTCGGGAAGTTGAAAAGTGGTTTCTTGGTTTTGGTAAACTTCCTTAAAAGGAACGGCCAGTTCCAAACTGCTGAAAGGGGTTTTGGTTAAAAAGGCATTAAAATGGCTCGTATCCAGGCGGTCTAAAAAATCCCAATCGTTTAGCGTGGAACGGTGACTTTGTTTGTAAAGGGAAGTCAGTTCTTCCAGGGTGGTTTTGTATAGACGCAGATAAACATGTTTCAGGTTGTGCCCTTTTATTTGTATTTGGGGCATGTGGCGGTTGAAGTGGGGGGGAAGAGATACTCGTAATTCCTGGGCAGTAATGGTTTTAGCCAGTTGGCGGCATTGAGTTGTAAAAGAATTTTCGGGCAATTTTTCTGCGGCATAATTGCAAATGTCCAAGGCTTGAGGGGCTTTTTCATTTTCAAATAACAATTGAGCCGTATGAAAGGCGGCGTAGGATTGAGCATAGCGGGTTTGTTCGGTAGCGGCCACATAGGCTTTTACTTTCTTCCAAAAACTTTGTTTTTCGGTAGAATACCCGCTTAAAAGGTTCAGTTGGATAAGGGCTGTTTTGAGGGCTTTATCTTTATCTTCTATTTTGAAATCACTTGTATAGTTAAATGGCAAAAGGATGTAGTCCGTTTTCCAAAATATTTTGGCATTTTGGCGGTTTGTGCCGTCGAGCAGATAGGCTGTTCTTAACAGATAAGCCAGTTGGATAAAACGGTCTTTTCCTTCGTTTTCAAGCAGGCGGGCCGAACCTTCCAAAAAAGGCTCGGTCTCGTTTTTTTCGGTAAGGGTAACGACAGATTGAGAATTTTGAAGATATTGCTTCCAGTTTTCTACCACATAATCAAATAAAGTAGGGATACGCAAGGTGTCCGTATCTTTTAAGCGGAAAATCAATTTTTCTTTTTCTATGGGTGCGTTAATAAGAGAAGCACGCAAGGCCCAAAGGGTTTGGTAATCTTCGTTTATCTGCCGGTTCCATTGTTTGCTTGTCCATTTGGAAAAGTCCTTTTCAGCCTCGGCGGATAAAATTTCGTTATCGTTTTGTAAGCGGCGGCTGATTTCGGCGGCCGATTTGGCTATCTCAATGCGATAAAGCAAAAAGCGCGCTTTCCAGATATCTTCGCTCGGGAGCGGAAAGTCGAAAATTGTTTGGGCGGAAGTGATGTATTGCCCTTGGTGAAATTGACAAGCGGCCAAACGAAGGCGTGCTTGCAGAAAATCGTTTCCGGTAGCGGAAGAGAGGAGTTTTTCGTACTGTTTTTCGGCGGCGGCAAAATTGTTTTCCGCAAATAACTTTTCCGCTTCTTGCAGCGTTTGTGCGTTTGCAAGGAAAGGAAAATGGATAAGAGCCGTGAGTAAAATAAAGTATTTTTTCATAAAAACTCCCCAATATATATTTGTAGAATAAAAATCTCTGTCCGCCCGATGTGGGGGAAAGAGATTTTTATTCTCACTAATGTTTCAAAAAAAGCGTTACATGGCTTCCGGTGCGCTGACACCGATAAACTCTAAACCTTTTTTGATGCGTTCCGCTACGCGTTGGCAGATGAACAAGCGGGAACGGGTCAGTTCCGGGTTGGTTTCATCTACTACGCGGCAAGTGTCGTAGAACGCATGGAAAAGCCCCGCCAACTCAATTAAATAAGTGGTCAAGTGGTGAGGACTCAAGTCCGCCACGCAGTTGCGCAACACTTGCTTAAACCAAATCAGTTTAAGCATTAAAGCGCGTTCCTGTTGGCTGAGCGGCGTGGTGATACTGTTAAAATCGGTAAAGCCTTTTTCGGCAGCGGCTTTGAAGATGGAATAAATGCGTGCGTGAACATACTGTACATAGAATACAGGGTTTTCGTTCGTGCGTTTTTTGGCTAAGTCCAAATCAAAAAGCATATGCGCATTGGGCGTACGGCTGGCAAAGAAGAAACGGCATACATCTGTTCCCACTTCGTCCATCAATTCTTTTAGTGTGATAAAGCGTCCGGCCCGTTTGGACATTTTCACCTGTTCGCCGTGCTCGGTTAAGTGAACAAGTTGGTGAATAATCGGAATAAAGGTTTTTTCTTCGTGGCCCAAAGCACGCACGGCGGCTTTCATGCGCGGTACATAACCGTGGTGATCGGCACCCAACACATCGATAAGTTCGGTGTATCCGCGATCGTATTTATTTTTGTGATAAGCAATATCGGCTAAGAAATAGGTCGGTCTGCCATCTTTGCGGACGAGTACGCGGTCTTTATCGTCTTGGGCTTCGGTATCTTGCGTGGAACCGAACCATACGGCGCCTTCTTTTTCGTAAGTATAACCCTTTTCACCCAAGGCTTCCAAGGCTTTTTTGGGGGCTTCTTCTTTGTGAAGATCCGATTCGCGGAACCAACGGGTAAAGTCCACATGGAAATCCCGCATATCCTGTTGTTGCGTTTTAATCAGTTCTTCCATGGCCCAGCGTCCGTATTGTTCTTCGGGTAAATCTTCCGGAATACGCTTGGCTAAATCGATAAGATAGGAACCGTGATAGCCATTTTCCGGCGGTTCTTTGCCTTCCTTGCGGGCTTTGACGGATACGGCCAAAAGTTCCGCTTGGTTACCGGCATCGTTGACATAGTATTCGCTGTCGCACGAGTAGCCGAGCGCACGGTGAATTTTTACCAAACTGTCGCCCAAACTGGCCCCGCGGCCACTGGCCACATGTAAGGGACCTGTGGGGTTAGCGGATACGAATTCGATTAAAATGTTGTGCTTGGTTACTTCGCCTTGTTGGTCTTTGATGCGGCGGTCGGAAGCGGTGGTGATGATAAATTTTTCTTCTAAGGTAAGGTTAATAAACCCCGGCGCAACGGCCACGGCATCTGCCACGGCGGTTACTTCGCGCAAGACTTTGCACGCTTCTTTGGCAATTTCCATGGGGTTTTTGCGCAGTTTTTTGGCTGCGGCCATGGCCCAGTTTAAGGATACATCAGCCCCGGTGTGGGCAGGCGCGGGGGAAAATTCCACGGCGGGAAGTTCCGCCCCTTGGAAATACTCGGCGCTGGAAAGTTTTACAGTAATATCTTGTTTCAGTTTTTCTAACATGGTAGGTTACTTCTTTTTAGTAGTTTTTTTAACCGTAGTCTTTTTAGCGGCCGTTTTTTTGACCGTAGCTTTTTTGGTAGAGGTCTTTTTTGTGGCGGTTTTTTTCACTGCGGTTTTTTTCGTAGTTGTTTTTTTGGCGGCCGTCTTTTTGGCGGCGGCTTTTTTTACCGTTTTCTTGACGGGTTTTTTGAAATCGATTTCTTTGCCGAAACTGAAAATTTTGTCCAAGGCATAAAAGTCGCGCGCTTCTTGGGTCATTACATGTGCCAAAAAGCCGCCGTAATCGCTTACGCGCCAGAGGTTGCTGTCTCCGCCGTCGCGGTTGGATTTGTAGTAGCCTTGTTCTTTGAGTTTTTTGCTGATTTCTTCTTCTACGGCATCTAAATGAGGTTTAGAAGTGGCTGTGGCGATTAAAATATAGTCGCATAAGGAGGAAAGCCCGCACAAATCGATTACTTTAATGTTTTCCGCTTTTTTGTCATCTGCCAAGCGGGCCGCCAGGCAAACCAGTTCTTTTGTATTCATAAAAATTGACCTCTCATTAAACGATAAATAGCAATACAATTAGTTTAGCATTTTTTGTATGGTATTGCGATATATGCCACCCGCTTTAGAGCGGCATTTTGAAATCTTTTCCCAGCACAATGCGCGTATCGCAAATGGCTCCGCCGGGCGCCCCGGCTTTTATTTCGGTGTGGATACCCAATGCTTGGCTGATTTGTTTTACCTGTACCAGCCTGCCGCTGTAATCTTCCAACCAGGAAGTTTCCTGCACGGAGGGGTAATTGTCGTACTGCAATACATCTACGCGCAGTTGTCCTTTTGCGTTTTGTTCGCGCAGGTATTGGGTCAGTTCGGAGGCAAGGCCCCTCTTGCCGGAGGCGTTCATGATTTCCACCACAATCGGGCGGTCTTTGGCCGACACGGTGGCCACATCTTGCATGGGATATGCACGCATATCGGTTTGCGAGTTTTTGCGGCGTTTTTTGGTGCGGGATAAAGATTTAACGGTAAAATCGTTGGCTTCCAGTTGGGAAAGTCTCATAGACAAAAGGATAAACTCCGCCGGCGTAATGTTGGTGCGGCGGTTGTGGCGGGCGTCCAGGTATTCCCAAGCCAGGCGGGCCGCCAATAAGGGATTATAACGCCAAGCGGCCAAGCGGTATTTGAAATGTTCCCAGAAAAACTCCTGGTCGGTTAACTTGGGAATAAAATAGCGCAGGTTTTGAGTGGGCAATTTTTCGCTTTCCAGCAGTTTTTTTACGCGGGTAACCGGGTCTTTTTGATTTCGTTTTTCACTTAAAATTTGTACGAGAGCTTTGTTGGTTTTCGGATTATAGGATACAAACATTGCCGGAGTGGTTAACACGGTCAGTTTTACTTCCCCTTGCGAAGCCCCGCTTAGAATCTGGGCATACGGGGAGGAAAACTGGGCATAGGCCGCCCACGCCGTGAGTGCGATTAACAACCACAGTAGCAGTTTGCCTACTATTTTTCGCGTTTTATTAAGTGATTCCATAAATCAATACCGAGCGGACAGAGCCATTTTTGCGAATCAATGGTAAACAAAAGTTTTCGGTTGGCCGCATAGACGAGGGCCTTATCCAAATCTTGCAAAGCCAAATTGCGGATAACAAACGCATCTTTGTACTTGCGGTCTTTAGAAGAAATATCGGCCACAAATAAAATTTTGGAAAGGGTACTCATCTTTAGGCTGCCCAATGTATGTTCGGCAATGGCATTGAGCACATCTTTATCTTTTACATCAAAAACATGTTTGGCTATCCACGCGGAAACATAACTGTGCAGTAAACTGGGTTCTTGCCCGCAAATATCTTCAAAAAAGGGCACTTTTATTTTGTGCTTTTTAGAAAATTCAATCAGTTCTTCGCCGGAAAAACCTTTTGCGGCGTCGTGCAAAATGCCGGAACGGACGGCCGATTCCACATTTACATCGTAAATATCGCTTAGTGCGGCAGCCATTTCGGCTACATTTTTGGAGTGCAGGTAGCGGTTGGTTTTTAAGTGGTCTTTTAACCAATCGTGAACATCTAAGCCGTATAATTTGTTTTCTTTGATTGTTTTTACGATAGAGGAAGGTACTGTGTCGGGCACATCTCCGCAAGCCAAAATGTGCGCGCGCACGCGGCTGGAAGAAAGTTTAGGGAAGAATCCCGGCAAAAATACATGACGAAAATCGGCCGGGTTTTCATCGTAGCCTTTTCGTTTTCCGGCTACTACTATGGCATTATCAAAAATGTATTTGGGGTTTTTCCAGTTATGTAAATCGTTTAAGCAGTCCGTCCCCACCAGTAAATAAATTTCCGGGTTTTTGTATTTCTTTTTGAGGTATTGTACCAACTGATAGGTATAGGTTTTGCCGCCTTGTTTCAGTTCGTAATCGTCGAAAATAACATTTTTCCCCATGCCCGCAAAGGCTTGTTTAAGCATTTTCATGCGCAAGCGGAACGGTGTGGGCGATTTAGCCTTGAAGGGGGAGTGATAAGCAGGCACAATATGGGCTACATCGGGCGCGAGCATTTTTAACGCGCGACGGAAAAGCGAAACATGGCCTTTATGTACAGGGTCAAAACTACCCCCAAAAACTAGGACTTTCATAACACCTCATTATACAAGTTTTTCAGCGATTTCCAATCCTTGCAAAAGGGATTTTTCCATAAAGGAATATTCCCATTTTCCGTAACGCCCCGCCAACAGACAACCCCGTTTAAGAAGGGCCTTTTCGGCCGCGTAAACGGTTTTGGCGCGGCGGGAATTATAAACGGCGTAAGCGTAGGGTAAAAATTGCCAAAAGGAAAACAGTTTTTCGTCGGACTTATTTATTATACCTTTTTGGATAAGGCTGTTCCAAATCTGTTTTTCCGTCTTTGCCGTGGGGGGTGTATCCCCCGGAAGTTCCACATAAAAAGAACGGGTGAAAGACGGCGCGTTTTGCGGCGAAAAAGAACTTTGCATACCCACGCGGTAACAAGGGTCGGTTTCGTCCGGCAGGTATATCCAACTGAAGGGTTTTTTGCGGCTTTTTATTGCTAAATTATATACCCGAACGGACGTGTGGGATAGATCGTCCGCCAAGGCCGAAAGGGTGGGTTCTCCTTCTAAACTGCGTAGTAATTCGGGTAACGGAATCGTGCTGATAAGAAACTCAAACGATACGGTTTCTTCCCCGATTCGGGCCGTTTTCTTTTTTAGGTTAATGCTGGTGGCAGGGGCCCGCAGCCGTAAATTTTTGACATGTTTGCAAAGGGCCTCTACCAACGCTTGGCAGCCGCCTTTTCGGGGATAATAAAATTCTCCGTTGTATCCGTATGATTTTTTAGGCTTTTGTCGGCTACTTTTTTGAATTTCTTGTGCGTTCGGGCAGGGTACAAACGGCCCGCACCAATCACAGGTTAACTCTCGGGGAGAGCAACCCCATAATTTAGTGTTATAGGGGCGCATAAACTGTTCATATACTCCCTTGCCGAAGGAGTGCAGGCACCAGTCCTCAAAATTTTTCGGTTCTTTTTTGGGGGCCGTTAAGGCTTCCGCTAATCCCGCTACACATGCGTTTCTTTGACGGGCGGGAAGCGCAAATAAATTGGCTTGAAAAGGGAAAGGAATTCGTGATTTGTTTGTATAAATCGATGCCTTTCGTTTTTGGCGGAGCAGGTTGGTTTTCAATAATTTTTTTACCAGTTTTTTCCCGTAGGGGGTATGCAGGTGTAAAAGGTGGCCCGCGTAATCAAAGGTAAAACCGTTTTTTTGTATGCTTCCGCACAAACCTCCGGGCGCACTTTCCCGCTCGGCTACCAAGTAATCGGTTTGGCCGAATTTTTCCAAATGATAAGCAATGCTTAGCCCGGTCAGGCCGCCGCCTAAAATAAGAATTTTAGTGTGCATGTTCTTTCAGTAAATACAGGGTAGTGTCTATCATTACCCAAGCGGTAATTCCCAGCAACAAAAGGGCGGTTTTCCAACTGCTGTAAATCAGGAAAAACGCGAAAGTATTGGCAGTAATTCCCGCCGCCATAAATAAAATTAAAATATGGCTTTTTTTGACACCTTGCTTTTGCAAGCGCAGGGCGGCGTGGTCGTCGCTTCCCTTGAGGGGATTTTTGCCCTTTAACACGCGGGCCAGGCAGACAAAGGCCGTATCAAATAAGGGTACCGCCAAGATAAGTAACGGAGCCAGCACCCCCCAATCGGTATGGCGGGAGTATTCCGTCCCCATGGAAAGCGCGGCTAAGGTAAAACCCAGGAAATTAGATCCGCTGTCTCCCAGAAAAATCTTTTTTTTCTTGGCATGGTTATAAGGCCAAAAGGCAAGAGCGGCCCCCAAAAGGGAAAGTGCGGCAAAATTTACATAAATCTGTTCGTTGGGCAAGGCTACCACGGTCAGCCCCAGAGTACAAATAATTACTTGGCTGATGCACAACCCGTCTTGAATATCAAGCAAGTTAAATGCGTTGGTGAGGCCCATGACCCACAAAAAAGTAAGGGGGTAGGAAAGCCAGGGCGACTCAAAAATATGGATAGATACATCGTAGTAAATGAGGGCAGCGGTGGCCGTAGCCTGAAGGAGCAGTTTAAGGGAAATACTTAGTCCGCGCGGTTTTCTTAAATCGTCCAGTAACCCCATTATAAAAATGAGGAGCCCGCCGATAAACAGACCTCTTAAATTATGCAGTGTCCCGCTGGGAAAAGCGGTGATAAAGCGAATCAGTACCAAACTGCCCAATACCCCGATAAAAATGCCGCTTCCGCCCAACACGGGCACGGCCCGGGCGTGTGTTTTAAGCCCGCCGGGAGCATCTAAAAAGAATTTTTTTAAGTATCGGTACATAAGCGGCAAGGATAGGGCCGTCAGCAGAAAGGAAGTTCCCGCACTTATGAGATAAAGGACAAAAGTATTCATAATATCTATAATATCATAATAAGGAGGAAGTTTATGCTTAAAAAATTTGTAATTTTTTCTACGGCATTTTTGCTTTGTGCGTGTGCGGGCGGGCAAATCAAACAAGGGGGGGGAACCAGCCGTCCTCTTAAAAAAGTAAATTATTTTGAACAAGGGCACACCCAAGCGGCTTTTAAGGTAATAGGGCAGATGAACGAAGATTATTTGGAAGGCGTTTTGCGGATAAAAAAGATAGGGGAAGAAGATTATGATGTGATGGTGATGACGGGCGCGGCATACCGCCTGTTGCATGCTGTCGTGAGCCCGGAAGGGATTGCCTTTCGCTATCTTTTCAAAGAGGCCGACACGGCCCCCGTGCGTGCCCGTATCGAGCAACTCTTGCATTTGTTGGTGTCCGACCCCGGCACTTACAAAAACCGCCGAAATAAAAGAGGCCAAACGGTGGCTACTTACGAAGGAAACGGCCTTAAAACCCGTTTGATTTATAACGAAGGGAACGACTACCCCGCGCAAGCCCAGTCCGTAACCCTTCTTAATACGGCTAACTTGTTTTATGAGGAGTATGCCCCGTCCAATGCTGAGGGTGATGCCCAAATCCCGCATGCTCTTACTTACAAGGACGGTAACATTACCTTGGATATGCGCCTGATTAGTTTGAGATAGAAAGCAAATAAAAAAAAGGGCCCCTGCAAAGGGGCCTTTTTTATGGATAAATTATTTATTCTTCGTTTTAAGGATAAACCACATGCACAGGGGATAAAGCGTTAAGAGGGTACATTTGGCGTGCAGAGAATAAGCAGGATAATGTTTGCCTGCGTAGTAACTAAGGACGGCCGTTGCCACACAAACAAAAGCGATAGAGGCCAATTTTTTGTACTCATACGCAATCGGGTACACCTTGTGAGTGAAAATAAACAACGCCGCCGCCATAGAGGCGTAACTCAGCGCTACGGCCCAGCCGGCCCCCACAATACCCATTTTCGGCACCAGCGCGAGGTTGGTGGAGATGCTGACCGCGGCTCCCAAAAGCGTTATCCACATAAGTACGCGTGTTTTTTTGGTAAGCACGGGGCCCACCATAAAGTTGATATAAAGCCCGTAGAAAAAATACCCCGTAAGCACCAACGGAATAACGGATAACCCGCCCCAGTAATCGGGGGAAATAAGATGAAAATTTCCAAATAGGTTGCTTTGGATAATAATGGGCATCAAGAGCGAAAGCCCCAACAAAAACCAACTGGCAAGTGCCGAAAAATAAGAGAGCACTTTGGAAAAAGTATCTTGTGCGTCTGCATCTTTGGCATGGGCCAGGAAAAACGGCCGCCAGGCTTGGTCAAACATGGACACAAGCAACATCATAAATACGCCTATTTTGAAGTTGGCCTGATAAATACCCACCTGTTCCGTACCCACCAGGTGTACCAAAATCGGTTTGTCGATTACACTGACGAGTAAACTGGCCAAACCCGAAGGCACAAACGGCCAAGCAAATGCGAATAATTCTTTTTCCAGTTTCAGGTCAAAGCGGAAGCAAAAGCCTTGTTTTAGTTCTTGCCAAAGTACGGGTGAGAGTAAAATTAAAGAAGCAAGAGAAGCAAAAATGTTCGCCCACAAAATAGAGGCCGGCCCTTTTTTTAGTACCGCAATAAATAAAATGTTTCCCAATACATTGACTACAATAGAGGCCGTCCGCACCCCGGCAAAATACCAGGCACGCCGTTCCAAACGCAGTTTGGTAAAGGGGATCATATTCAGTACATCTAAAAACAAGATAGCGGCGGCCAAGCGGATAAGCCCATAGGACTCTTGCGGCAGGCCGATAAGGGCTGTTACGGGTTTGCTGCAGAAATAGAGGAGTCCTCCCAAGAGAAGTCCGTTTAATAAGACCCCGTAAAAACATTGGCGAAAGACTTTGTTTTTATCCTGCGCCTCGCTTGCAAAACGCAGGTAACTTTGGTCCATGCCGAAAAGAAACACGACACTTAACAGCGCAATCGCCGCGAAAACAGTTGCAATTTCGCCGTATTGGCCGGGGAGCAGATAGTAAGTATAAAACGGAACTAAACAAAAATTGAGCAACCTTGCCAGTACGGTAGAGGTGCCATAAATAAGGGTTTCTTTGCCAAGCCGTTTAATATCTTTTGCCATAAAACGAAAAAAGCCCCGCGCGGTTTTATTCCCGCGCGGGACATATTATTTTTAGATTTTTACAAACAAGGTTTCCAGCATCTTTTTGAATTTGCCTTCAATCTTTTTGCTTTCGCGCACGGTTTGTTCGTGAGAAAGCGGTTCTTTGGCAATGCCGCAACCCATGTTGGTTACCCAGGCAAGGCCCAAAACCAAAATGCCGCAATGGCGGGCTACCAGCACTTCCGGTACGACGGACATACCTACTACCGTGGCACCCCATTTTTTGAACATTTTAATTTCGGCCGGGGTTTCGAAGTTCGGGCCGGTGGTGGCCAAATAAACCCCTTCGCCCGCTACGGCACCGGCTTTTTTAGCCGCAGCCAAAGCGTATTTGCGCATGGTTTTATCGTACGCTTCGGACAAATCGTAGAACATGGGGCCGAAGGCCGGTTCGTGGTTGCCGATTAACGGGTTGGAACCCAGGAAGTTAATGTGGTCTTTTAATACACACACGGAGCCGGGTTTTAATTTCATATCCAAGGAACCGACGGCGGCGGAAACAATCAGTTTTTCTACGCCCAAAAGTTTTAAGGTGCGGATAGAAATGGCCAAATCTTTCATCGGGTGGCCTTCGTAATAGTGAAAGCGGCCTTGCATCACAACAATGTTGCGGCCTTTGTAAACCCCAAAGATTAAGTTGCCGGTATGCCCGGGGACAGTGCTTTGCAAGAAACCGGGAATAGAACTATAGGGAATTTTGATTTCTTTTTCCAGGGGAGGAATAGAGCCCGCCAAACCGGAGCCTGTGATGAGGGCAATTTCGGGTTTGAAATTTTTAGTCTTTTTAAGGATATATGCGGCGGCTTTTTTTACTTGTTGCAGTTGGGTCATAACTTTTCTCCATGGGTTTTTAAGTTACAAAGTCGTCCGTTGCGGTACGAAAGCATTTACGATGTGTTCCGTTTTTCCGGGCAGGACGCATACAACATCAAATCTTATACTATCAAATTTAGAGCCGCTTGCTTTGACATATTGCACCGCGGCGCGCATGATACGCTTTTGTTTGGCGGGGGTAACAGCCGCCAAAGGGCCTCCAAACGCCTCGTAAGCGCGGGCTTTTACTTCCACAAACACAAGCGTTTGTTTATCTTGGCAAATTAAATCGATTTCCCCTTCGGGAGTGGAAAAGTTGCGTGCACGGAGCGTGTATCCTTTTTGGGATAAATAAGCGGCGGCTTGAGTTTCGGCTTCTCGGCCGATTTGGGTTGTTTTCATGGTAAAAATAAAGGAGTCAGTAAGCGCGCCACCGGGCCGAAAGAACGGCGGTGTTCTTGACAGGGGCCCAATTCCGTTAATGCTTTTAAGTGTTTGGCGGTGCCGTATCCTTTGTGTCCGGCAAATCCATAACCGGGGTACAGGGAATCTAAGAGGTTCATATAACGGTCGCGCGTTACTTTGGCAATAATGCTGGCGGCGGCAATAGAAAGGGATTTGGCATCTCCGTCCACAACGGGACATTGTTTTAGGGTAAGGCCGGCGGCGGGGTGCGGCCCGTCAATCAAGGCCACTGCTCCGGGCATATTCAAAAATTTGTAAGCCGCTCGGCGCATTGCCAAAAAAGTGGCCTGCAAGATATTTAAGCGGTCAATTTCTGCCGCAGAAGCAAAGCCGATTCCGTACAGAATACCCGAATTGGTGAGGCGTTCAAAAAGGGCTTCGCGTTTTTTTTCGGTTAATTTTTTGCTGTCATTTACATCTTCAAAAAGGGTTGCTAAAGACGGGGGAATAAAGCATGCTGCCGCCACCACCGGGCCCGCCAGCGGCCCGCGCCCGGCTTCATCTATTCCCAGCAAAAAACTGGTTTCCAAGCGCAGGGCTTCTTTTTTATCAAACTGTATAAGTTCGTTCTTCATGATAATTTATTATACCAATAATTTCAGTCGGCAAACAGCCTTAAACCGTTAGAAAATGGAACGGTACAAAATGGTGACATGGTCGTCCCCCTGGAAGTGTTTTACCGGGTGTTCCAAAAATTTATGATAGAGCCACTTTTTTTGATCCTCTTCTGAAAGTTGGTAAGGAAAATCTTGCGGTAGTTCCATGGGAATAGACAGGTTGAAATGCACCGTTTCTTCCGCTTCTAAGCCCATAATGGTGGTAATGGTAGCGGTGCGGGTTTCGTTGAGGTGAATATGCAGTTTTTCCAAATTGGAATATTCGTGTGCGGTTACACGCAACCAAATGGAGCGGTCTTGATTGTATATAGCAAGTGCTCCCAATTTGTCGTCAAAAACCATCAGTAAGGGAGAGCGTAATTTCTTTCCGTTTAACAGGTAGCGGTATAAGTTGGGCAACAAATCGGCCGGCCCGTCATAGCGATATACGGGGTAGGTCTTTTGCCCGGCCGGGAATTGGCTCTGTACATTTACATGGCGGATAACAGCATTTTCTGCTTGGCCCGGGTCCATTTTTCGTTCAAAGGAAAAAACCAAATCGTTGGGGGAAAAGTTGTCCGGCGCTAAGTATTTCACATCGCGCAGGTAACGCATTCTCATGCCTACCTTGGGGATATTGGGGGCAAACACGGCACGGAAATTATCGCGGTTCATGGAAAGAAAACGCATACGCTTGATGAGGGCATATTCCAAATCGCGGTTGTTGGCCTTGGATACGGTTTCGAATAATTGGCGTAAGTGAGGGGTAAGAACTCTAAAATGTTGATGATAATAGGCCAAGGCAAAAATTTCAAAAAAGTCGTGGCGGCCGTATTGGTCTTGCAAGTTCCATACTTTTTTAAGAGCCCCCAGCACATCATGTTCATCTTCTAAGATAGATTGGATTTTTTCGTATTTGTTAAAAGTAATACGCAGTTTTTTATTTTTGGCTTTTTTAACACGGGCAAAAGTTTCTTGGTATTGAGGCGTTTGCGGTAAGGAAACCGGTTTTAAGTTGGTTTGCGGCAAAGTTATGGGGGCTGTTATAGCGGCGGTTCCTAACAAAGCAACGGAAGGCGGAACCAAAACTTGTATTTGAGATATTTTAGGAATTCGGGCGGCTTTGGAGGCTTTTTTAAGAAAATGTCTGCCTTTGGGCAACTTGCCGGCTACGGCTTGTACAGGCTGGAGCACCGCCGAGGTAAAAAGAATCACACCACACAGGAAGAAAACCAGTTTTCTCATATAGTTAGCATACTAATAATGGAGGCAGAAAAACAAGGGACAAAAGACCTAGGCCCTGTTTGGGCCCCTCAAAAGGGTAAAACAAAACCCCGCGGGACTAGTAACCGCGGGGTTTTGAATCGGAGTTCGTTATCAAATGATAACTATTTCGCCTCTTCCACAGCCGGGGCCGCGGTTTCAGCGGTTTTGGCTACGGGTTTTTTGATTTCCTGCAAGCGGGCGGCTTTACCGGAGAGTTTGGTTAAGTAGTTGAGTTTGGCTCTTCTTACTTTGCCGATCTTGAGGACTTCAATGCTGTCCACGCGGGGGGAGTGGAGCGGGAAAATGCGTTCCACACCGACGCCGAACGAAATTTTGCGAACGGTGAACGTTTCGCTGATGCCGGAACCTCTGCGGGCGATTACTACGCCGTCAAAGGCTTGGATTCTTTCGTTGTCACCTTCGACAACTTTTACTTTTACTCTTACCGTATCACCGGCTTTGAAAGTCGGGATATTGGTTTTGAGATTGTGTTTAATATCGTTGATATTCATAAAACTTACTTCCTCCGAATCGTTTTCTTTTGGACCTTTTTTGGCTTTAGAGAGGCGGTTTCAAGCAAATCGGGTCTTAACTGTTTGGTTAATTGTAAAGATTGTTCGCGTTTCCACGCTTCTATTTCTTTGTGGTTTCCGTTGAGTAGCACCTGCGGAACCCTGCGGCCGCGCCATACTTCCGGGCGTGTATATTGCGGGGCTTCCAGCAAATTATCCTCAAACGACTCCGAACTCGTTACGCCTTCTTTCTTAAAAGTTCCTTTTTGAAGTCTGGTAATGGCATCTATCATAGTGCAAGCGGCGAGTTCTCCGCCTGTTAAAATGAAGTTGCCTAAAGAAACTTCCAAATCCACCTCGGGATAAATCCGTGCGTCAATTCCTTCATAATGCCCGCACACAAAAATGAGGTGGCGCTTTTTGGCTAACTTTTTTGCCAGTTCCTGGTTAAAAGTCTGCCCGCGCGGGCTGGTTAAAATGACGAACGAAGTTTTTTTGCGTAACTTGTTAATCGCCTGGTACAGCGGCTCGGCTTTCATTAACATTCCGGGCCCGCCGCCGTAAGGGCGGTCGTCGATGGTTTTGTGCTTATCCTCGGTAAACTGCCGAGGGCTCAGCGTTGCCAACTTAATTATCCCCGCTTTGCGCGCGCGCCCGACAATGCTGTGGGAAAGCGTGCTTTCAACCATTTCTTCAAACGCGGTGATAACGTCTATTTTCATTAGTCTTCCAACTTTAGGGTAACTTTTTTGTCTTGCTTGGCGGCGGCTGCATTTAACACCGTGCGAACTGCCTTGATGATGCATCCGTCTTTGCCAATGATTTTACCTTTATCAGCGGTGTCCACTTTGGTGGACAGGTAAACTTTGTTCTGCTCAATCCTTTCTTCCACAACCACATTATCCGGGGTAGAAGAAAGCGATTTCAAAAGCAGCGTTGCAAGTTCTTTCATAACGTGCCTTGCCGCGTTTATTTAGCGCTGGCTTTTTTGATCAAACTGGCTACGGTTTCAGAGGGTTTGGCACCCACTTTCATCCAATATTCCACTCTGGGCATGTCGAGTTTAACTTGTTCGGCGGCATTGGGGTTGCAGGGGTGATAGATACCCAAAACTTCTTTGGCTGCGTTGCCTACCGCGCAAGATTTTTCAATCGCTACAACTCTGTACTGCGGAAGGCTTTTTTTGCCGACTCTCTGTAATCTGATAACTACTGCCATTTATGACTCTCCTTATTATGCTTTTGCTTGTTGCAAAAGACTGATAATTAAATGTCCGGGGCCGCCTGTCTGATTTGCTTGAGGGCCAATACAGGGTCCGCGGCTTTGAAAATTGCATTTCCGGCGACTAACGCATCTGCTCCCGCGCCAATGGCTAACGGAGCCGTTTGGGCGTTAATGCCGCCGTCCACTTCCAGCCAAATTGCTTTGCCGGAACGGTTTATAATTTCGCGTACCCGGCGGATTTGTTCGGGGGATGAAGGCAAAAAGGCCTGTCCGCCAAATCCGGGATATACGCTCATCACAAGTATTAAATCTAACTTACCCAACCACGGGGTAATCAGTTCCGGGTCGGTATCGGGTTTAATGGAAAGACCCGCTTTTACACCTAAACTTTTAATTTTCTTAAAAGATTCGGCCAAATCGTCTTTTGCTTCTATGTGTACGGTTAATAAATCCGCACCCGCTTTGGCAAAAGGCTCAATAAAAAGAAGCGGTTTTTCCACCATTAAGTGTACATCTAAAGGTAAACTTGTTTTTCCGTTCAAAGAACTTACTAACGACGGGCCGAAACTTAAATTCGGTACAAAATGCCCGTCCATAATGTCCACATGCAACCAATCTGCACCCGCGTCTTCCACACGCTTTACTTCTTCACCTAAACGGAACAAGTCCGCAGACAATATGGAAGGCGCAATAGATATTTTACCATTTACAGGGGGCATTTTGGAAGGGGGTATCACAAAACCTCCCGCTCGCGGACTAAAATACCGTCTGTAAACACACGCACCGTGGCTTTGCCGGAATAAGGAATTTCCAGGTCAATTTTGGAGCCGGGTTGCTTGGTTTCGTTCAAAATTTCATTTTCACCGGTTTCATCTTCCAGCACTACGCGCACGCGGCTGGCGTTTTTGCCTTGGGGCATTTCGTAGTGCAAATGATAGGTTTTTTCGTTATCGGCAACTTCGCGGCGGCTGACAATCACTTCCACATTGGTTCCGGGGGCGATTTGTGTATCGGCCGCAGGGCGTTGTTCGGCAATAGTGCCGTTGGGGAAGACGGAATCTTTATCTTCCCGAATAATTAAATTGATATTTTGGGAACTGGCCCACAAGGTGGCAACTGCTAATTTTTTGCTCTTAAAGTTAGGTACCAATACTACACTGGACGGCGGGGCCCCGTTGGAAAGAGTTAAAGATACTTTTTCTCCCTTTTGAACCATGCTGTCGGCTTTGGGGGTTTGCGCCACGATTAAGCCTTTTTCGTAAGTAAGGGAATAGGCATTTTCTACTTTGTCCACGAGAAGACCCGCTTGGCGAACGGCCAACTGCGCGGCGCGCAAATCGGTACCTACCGTGTTGGGAACAAATACCATTTCGTCCCCTTGGCTGATCCACACGCGAATTACGCGTCCTTCGCGCACGGTGGAACCGGCGGAAGGAATTTGGCGAAGTACGGAACCGGGGGGAACATCTTGGGCGTATTCGATACCTGCTTGTTTAAGGGCCAAGTTTTGGGCGGCCAACATATCCAAGGCTTGGGTAATGGGTTTTTTGGTAATGTCGGGGACGGTAACTTCTTTGCGGGTATGTACGAGCGCACCGAACACCCAATCAATGGACACAAAAATAAGAGCCGCAAAAAAAGCCGCAATCACCCCGGCAACAATCCATTTGGTGCGGCCGGATTTTTTGGGCTTGTTTAAGAAATCATCAAAATTTTGTTGGTTATCAGTAGGCATTATTCTACGAATGCTCCGTCGTTAGATTTCACTCCGTACCCGTTTGCAAAGGCTTCTGCAGGCATGGGCTTTTTGCCTGCGGGCTGTACTTCTTTTAACCACAGGCTTCCTTCTTTACATTTTACTAAAATTCCATTTCCGCGTTCAATGTTAAGCACCGTTCCGGGCAAAGCCGAAGAGGCGGTGTTTCCCGCAGAGAGTTGGGTGGAAATTAACTGTAACAAATCGTTTTTTCCGTTTTTGGTAAACGGAATTTTCGGTTTAGGGCCGCAGGCAAGGCCGCGCACTTTATTGTGCAGTTGCGTAGCGGTTAATTCCGCCGGGCGCAAAACGGCCTCCTCCTTGGATATCATCGGCGCTAAAGTGGGTTCGCCTGTTTGGGGAACACGCGGTAAATCGCCGTTTTCGGCGCGGGTAATGGTTTCGCGTAAGGCATCAACTCCCAAAGGAATTAACTTTTCAAAAAGGGTTTTGGCATTATCTTGCGGTTCAATGGCGGTTTCTTTTTGCAAGAACAACGGGCCGTCGTCCATGCCTTCACAAATCCAAAAAGTAGAAACCCCCGTTTGGGTATAACCTTGGATAAGAGCCTGCTGCACGGGGGCGGCGCCGCGCAAATGCGGTAACAACGAAAAGTGCACATTGATTAGTCCCAATTTAGGAAGAGCCAAAAAGTTAGGGCGGAAAATTTTTCCGTAAGCCACCACAATTCCTAAATCAAAAGGAACGGCGGAAATTTGGTCAAAACTGTCTTTTAATTTTTCGGGAGACAAAACAGAAAGGCCCAATTCCAACGCACGTTTTTTAACGGGGCAGGGGGATATTTCCATGCCGCGTCCGCGCGGTTTATCGGCCTGGGTAACCACCAATTGGATATCGGTTAATTGGTGGGTAAGTTCTAAATAGGGAACGGAAATATCGGGGGTTCCAAAAAAAATTGTTTTAAGTTTTGCCATTATTTATATTTTAGCAAATTGTAAAAAATAGTATGATAATGAAAGAATACCGAGAGGGACATAAAGACATGGACGAATTAAAAAATCAATTTGAAAAAGACTACCAAGATTTCAAAACCCATATCCACACCACCCTACAGCCGGAGATGAAAAAAATATATCAGCCGCTAGATTGGAATATGATTTGTATTCTCCTCTTTATCATCATGGGGTTGGGGTGGGTGAGTTTTGCTTTTTTTGATGGAAAAGAATTGTTAAAGAATGTAGGGCTTCCTTGTGTTTTTGTAATAGTCTTTTTACTTTTTAAGTCGTCCAAAATGGGGAAGGATATAACCGATTTTTCTTGGCAAAAAATTACCGAGTATTTGGGCCTTCAACTGGTTAAAGATGATATTCATTTCCCGGAAGGAATGCACCTGGCGTGGCGGGTAGGGTTATGCGAGGTTTCCAATCATCAATCCTATCGTATGATAGGAAAACAAAACGGTGTAACGGTGCAAATTGTTCGTTTTTTTGTCCCTTTGCAGAATAGCGAGAAGTCACCTAAAGAAAAAGCGGGTTTCTTGGTAATGATGGATATGGAAAAAAACTATCCGGGCACCACGCTGTTGGTTTCGGATTCTCTATCCGCTAAGTGGAAGGGAAGTTTCGCCGGTTTGCAACGCGTGAAATTGGAATGGTTGGCCTTTGAAGAGAAATTTGATTTATTTTGCGACCAAGAGCGTGCGGTACGCAAAATTTTTACGCCGGATGTGATGACCGCTATTTATGATTTTGCTGAGAAGTTTGCCCCGGTGTCGGATTCGTTTTTTGCCTTTTCGGAAGGGAAAATATGTTTTTGTTGTGAAACATTAAGTTCTTCTTTAAGCATTTTTGAAAATACAGCCGAAAAAGAATGGGAAGAGTTGTTTGTCAGCCTGTGGTTTTTAAGCCACTTACCGGCGTTTTTGCACTACAAGTTAGTAGCCAAAGAACAAAAGTAAAATTAAAAACCCCGCTGTAAGCGGGGTTAAATTCAACGGAGAGGGAGGGATTTGCCTTCCGGTAAAATTCCTGACGGAATTTTCCTGCAGGCCGGGCTCGCGGTACTCGCCTTTGCCTAACGGCAAAACTCGTACAACGCTCCGCCTTTCAAATCCCTACGCCACACAAAGCAGTTTGTATGGCTCCAACCGTTAAAATAAAAAGGCCCCCTCGCGGGAGCCTTTAAATTCAACGGAGAGGGAGGGATTTGAACCCTCGAAACCTTGCGGTTTACAGGTTTTCGAGACCTGCTGTTTCAACCACTCACACACCTCTCCAAATTGCGCTCGGGCCGAGTGGCGAACCACTAAACGCCTATACATATTATATCAAACTTTTTTGCTTGCTGTCGCAGGATGGTCAGGCGGGGTTTTGTGTTTGCGGTTGCGTTTCCTGCGGCGTATTTAAGGACTCGATAAAAATATGAGCCGAGGGGATAAGCCAATCAAAACTGTGGTGCACACCCGTAAGCGACATAAACTTTGCCGTTCCCAAAGGGGCTTTGGCGGCTAAATCGCGACTCATAGTCCAAGGAATAGTGGCATCTTGTTGGGAATAGCCTACCAAAATAGGTGCGCGTACTTTTTGGATTAAACTTACATTGTCAAAAGTTTTGTTCCAAAGCAACGGTTTGAGAAAGAGAACGATAATCTTACGGCCGGGGGAATTGTGGTCGTGCTTACGGGCCAATACGTAGTAACCCATTTCCGTCATGTTGGTAAACGGACTTTGCAAGATAAGCGATTTGATGGGAAGTTTGGAAAATTGCGCGGCTACATGTAAGGCTGGGGTAGCCCCTAACGAAAACCCCCACAGGACAATTTGTTTCGGTAAAAGTTTTAAGTCCGTCATCATATAAGAAAACGAAGCCGCGGCATCGTCTTTCATATTTTTTTCGCTGGGTCTTCCTTTACTTTTACCAAAACCGCGGTAATCGGGCATTAAAACCCCATAGCCTTCTTTGTTTAAGTCCAGTGCGAAGTCCTGAAAATCATAGGCGTTGTGTTTTTGGCCGTGAAGAAACAGCACCGTCGGTTTGTTTTCTTTAGCGGACAGGTACAGGGCATAGAGTTTTTCGCCGTTACGGGCCGGAAAAGAAATTTCCTGAAAAGACGGTTTCAAATTATAAACTTGGCGGTTCGGCTGAAAAATAAAAAAGTCACTGGCGTGGTCTAAAAACAAAGCCCAACCGATCAGTAACAGCACAAGCACTAAAGTGGGAATATATTTTCGCATAAGAACCTCTTGCGATATAGTAGCAAAAAAGATGATTTTACGAAAGAGTTTTGTAAAAGAATTTTTTGAGGCGGCCCTTATGAGTGATAAGGCGCGGAATAGATTTTGGTATAATCGGGTATATGATAAACAAAAAAGTATTGGATAATTTTTTAGAGCATGGTTTTATAAGTAAACCCGATTACGAACGCGCTTTGTCTGTTCTTCCGCGGGAAAATCCAAAGGATTGGGCCCTTCGCCGCCTGTTAGGGGTGGGAAGCGGCCTCTTTTTAGCGGGGATCGTTTGTTTTTTTGCATACAACTGGAAAGAGATAGGGGTGTCCCTGAGGTTGGGTCTTCCGTTATTGGGAATGTTTCTCTGTGCATTAGGGGGGTGGAAGTTTCGCCCCGAGACCCCCGTAGGGGCGGCTTTTTGTGTGGCAACCGGGGTATTTGCCGGTACCTTTATGGCGGGATACGGACAAGAGTTCCAAACAGGTGCTTTTGTTTATGAACTTTTTTCTTCTTGGACAATTATTTTAGCGGTGTTGGCTCTTATCAGCCAAGTACGCTGGTTGTGGCTGATGGCGTTTTATGCTTTCGCTGTTTATTTGGAAACAAAATATTCGCTGGCGGCTGAATTTTACGGCATGGTAGGGTGTGGTTTGGCTGCGTGGGCCGTTTGCGAAATGATGATATACAAAAAGGTGTGGCCCGCCTCTTTTAGAAATTGGTTTTTTATTCCCTTCTTTGCTTATTTATTAATTCATTCTTTCCTTCTGTTTGAGGCGTATAATACGATTAAATTTTGGGTAATGCCGCTACTGGCTTTACTTGGGATTGTTCTTTCGCTTAAAATGCTTAAGTCTGCTTCTCTTTTATGTACCAGTGTACTTGTGTTAACGATATTTTTGAATGTGGAATTGTTCAAAAAAATGACCTTTGACCACATTTTATCTTACGGATATGCCTCGGCTTTTATCTTTGCTTGGGCCGGATTGGCAGCTTGGAGAGGGGTACAATATATTAGGGGGAAGAAATGACCGAACAAGAATTATTAAACCAAGTTCCCGCCGAAAAGAAAGAAGAGGCAAAGGCCCTTCTGCACAGTCGTTCGTTAAGTGTACATATCGGGATACAAATTATTTTGTTTGTAGGGGCTTTTTTATCTTCAGCTGTATGTGTGTTGGGAACCTGGCTGATAGGGGGAATGGATTCTATGTTGCTATGGGGCCTCTGTTGGACGGGTTTTGGTTACTGGTTGTTGAGGTTGGGGAAACAACATGGCGATATCGCCTATGTATTTGTGGAGTATTTGGGACTGATTTTAAGCATAGGCGGTCGTGCGGTTATACTGATATTGTTGACGGAAAATATATCCAATCCGGTTGTCGAGGCTTTGTGTGTAACGGCTGTAGCGGCAATCAGTTATCCTTTCTTTACCCATAAATTGGACCGCTTTATTTTTTCGGCCATATCGTTGTTTGTTTGGACAGAAGTTTTGCATGAAGAACGGCTTGTGTCCAACTCTTACTTTGGGTTTATTTCGTTGGTTTTGGTGTCGGCGTCCGGTTGGTTTTTTGCTACCCGTAAAGTTGTTTTGCGTCCCTTGGCGTATGCTTTATTGGGGATAGGTTTGAGTAATTGTATTCCGGGAATGCCCGGCGAAATATGGCACGGCCTTGTACGGGTGTTGGCGGCCGGAAGTGTGGCTTTTGGCATTTCCCGTTTGCCTGTTAAATTTGTGGAAAAACTATTGCTTTGTCTTTTGACGGCGGTATTGGCTTGTTGTCTAAACGCCCTTTCTTTCTTGGGAATTGTTGTTTGCGTGGCGGGGTATTTATTGCGTGAAAAAATTGCGGAATGGTTGGGAATGGCTGCGTTTTGCGCAGGTCTTTGGTTTTTGTATTTTAGTCTATCCGGAACACTGCTGTATAAGTCGGGTTGTTTAGTCGGGAGCGGGTTGGTGGTGTTGGCCCTTTATGCTTATATGCGGAGGAAATATGCGCGGTAAAATTTTCTTTTTTGTAACGCTATGTATGATAGCCCTTTTGGCGGGACAAGCGTATCATACTTTTTGGGTAAGAGAAAAATCTCCCATGGTGTATGCGGAAATGGCGCCTGTTGATCCTCGTGCGCTTCTGTTTGGCGACTATATGGAAGTGGGGTATGCTTTTGAAGGGCCAAGTGATAAAAAAGACGCGGTTCTCTATTTGAACGAAAGAAATATTTTGCAACAAAAAGAAACTGCCGGCGAAAAGTTTTTAGTAAAATTTGAACAAGGGCGTTATCGTATTCCGCACCAATACTTTTTTCAGGAAGGACACGCACAAAAGTACGAAAATGCCCGTTATGCCGCTCTAAAGAAAATAGGAAAAAATACTTTTTCTTTAGTGGGTCTTACCGATGAAAATTTGAATTTAATAGATTAGGAGTTTTATTTTTATGAGCGAAAATTGTTCCCATGATTGCAGTTCTTGCAGTGCCAATTGTTCCAGCCGTAAACCGGGAGAAATGCCCAAAGACAAACCGCATTTGTTAAGCCGTATTAAACATGTAATCGGTGTAGTAAGCGGGAAAGGGGGCGTCGGTAAAAGTTTGGTGACGGGCCTTTTGGCCAGCGAAATGACCCGCCGCGGTTTTTCCTGCGGGGTATTAGATGCCGATATCACAGGCCCTTCCGTTCCCAAAATGTTTGGTATCCGCGAACGGGCCGGCGGCGACCAGGACGGTATTTACCCTGTTTCCAGTCAGCAAGGCGTGCAAGTAATGTCGCTTAATCTGCTGTTAGAAAATGAAACGGACCCCGTCATTTGGCGCGGAGCGTTAATCACGGGAACGGTCAAACAGTTTTGGACAGATGTTATTTGGAAAGATGTAGATTATTTGTTTATTGATATGCCCCCCGGTACGGGTGATGTTACATTGACGGTCTTTCAATCGTTACCCATTGACGGGATTGTAATTGTTTCCACCCCGCAAGATTTGGTGCAAATGATTGTAGGTAAAGCCGTCAAAATGGCTCAAATGATGAATGTGCCCGTTTTGGGGCTTGTGGAAAACATGAGTTACCTTAAATGCACGGAGTGCGGGAAGGAACTGCCTTTATTCGGTAAAAGCAAAGCCGAAGAAATGGGCAAGAATTTTAACCTTTCCCCGGTGGTGCGTTTGCCGCTTAATCCGTCCGTAGCCGCCGCGGTGGACGACGGGCGCATTGAGTTCGTGCGCGAAGAAGCCCTCTACCCGCTTGCCGATAAACTGGCCGGTTTGGAAAAAGATAATTAACAAATAGGCCCATTGGCACCTTGATAAGTAGGCCCAAAGGCCCTTGTTAAAAAAGGAGAATTATTAAATAATAAAAGGAAGGAGTTTTGTGTCTATGAATAAAAATTTTCTTTTCTTTTTATTGTTGTTGTCGGTAGTACTTCCGGCGCAGGCCCAACCCATTAAAGGGGCTGGGCAGGTGGTTAAAGGCCTGACGGGGGAAGGCTTGGAAAAAGCCTTAAGTTCTTACATGCATGCTCCCGGCATGGCAGGGAAAGTGGCCCAAACGCAAGTTGCCCAACTGCACCAGCGTGTGTTGGCGGCTTCCAAAGCGGCTTTTGCCACTCCGTTTTCTCCGGCGGAAATTCGGCGTTTAACGGCCATAAAGGCCGGTTCTCCGCGTTTGGTTGCTTCTATTTTTTCGGCTCCTTCCAACGAAATGGTTTCGTTGCTTCGCCATGAATTTTTAACACTGACCGGGGTACAAAAGGTATCGGTTTCCGTAGAACAAAGCCAACTGGCCTTGCATTTGTTCCGCCGCGGGTTAATCATTAACACCAATGCTTTTTCACACCTTGTTTCTTATACTTCCGTTGCTGAATTGGAACAAGCCATCAAGACGGGGAAAGAATTGTATGGGCCGTCTGCTTTGCAAGCCTTTGCCGATGTGAGTGCTTTGGGGGCTTTTGGCAACGCGCAAGATGTGAATCTCCTTTTGTCTTTTTACAAGGCAGCCGCCCAAACGGTATTGGAGCCGGTGGCTTTTCAATCGGTGCATCGGGCGCTGTTGGCCATAGGCGAAAACAAAGCGGCCGGGGAATTAGCGGCCCGCGCGGGAAAAGTAAACCCGGGCGATGAAGAAATTTTTGCTTCTTTGCTTGCTAACACCAGCCCCATGACGGCAATTCACGCTCAATTTACGCCCGAAGCGACGGAAACTTATTTGAACTATGTAAAACAAGCCCGCGCCTCGGTAGTAGCGGCGGTGGTTGCCGAAAAGCCTGCCGAGGTATCTGCTACCCAGAAAGGTGCTATCCCCGACGAAGTAAACCCCTTTAGCGGGCTTACCTTAGATTTGCCTTCTATCGATTTGTCCTTAAAACCCCAAGAAGGATTAGTGGAAAGAAAAGCCCCTGCCGTGGAAGAAACCCCGGTAGTGGAAGGCGATTATTCCCCGGTGGTACCCGTGTTGGAACGCAAACCTTCCCGCGGGGCGGTTTCGCATCGTTATCCTTCCGGTTTACAGGACGAAGAATACATCATCAGCAACTGGTTGGAATACTTCAAAAACGGCTACTTCCGCCCGCGCGACCAAATCGAAGCCATCAGCGGTATGAGTGCGGCTAAAGCCAATAACTTGATGGAATACCTCTATTATATGCCGTTGGAAGAAGCCGAGCGCTTGATTTTGGAACCGCTTAAAACTCAAGGCCGCCTGCCGGACTTTATGTACGATGCGCGCTTGATTGAAGGAACGGTTCGTTTGCCTGCCGGATATTACAAAAACAAATTTAACGAAAATGTGAAACGCTTTGTGGAATTAGCCGAAGAAGAAGGCTCCGCTTTCCTGCACTATGCGGAACTGAAAGATTTGGCTATTGCCATGGAAGATTATTCTTTTGAGCAGGGTTTCCGTTATCCTAATGATCCTGCTATGGCTGCCGCCTTGCGCCGAAACTGGAAAGAGTTGGTAACGGAAATTCAAAACTCCGGCTACAATATGAATCGCGCCAAAATCAACGAACTTTGGCAAAAACCCGTCAATCTTACAAACGGCAAAACGGTCAGCCTGCGTGAATATTTTACGCAAACGCGTCCCACCGCCTTCTTTAAGGAAGGCCGTATGCCCGAGTTTTACTTGAACAGCAAAAAATGGGTATCGTGGGAAAACGAACGCCGCAACTTGGCCGCGCAAGAATATATCGCTCAGGAAAATGTCGCTCCCCGCAGTTGGTTGGAACGCGTGCAAGATTTCTTTGTGTTGGGAAACCGCGATAAATACTTAACTCTTTCCCAATTCGGCGATATTATGGCCGCCCAATACAGAAAAACCTTCGGCGGTTTTCTGTCTTCCGCCCCGCAAGGGGGAGATATGCTGGCTGAACCGGAAGGGGAAAAACCGGAAAGTTTGCAGGTTCGCGTGAATAATTTTGATAAAGTCGGCGGTGTGTGCCAAGCCTCGTTCGGGGACGGCGGTTATATGGGCCGTGTGGAAGCCGGGTATGACGGCACCTCTTTAGTAAACCGTTTTGAACTGGTTACGCACGAGCATGTTCCGGTGGTAACTTTCGATTTCCCCAGCCTTACGCCGCGCGTGGTAACATTGGCCAGCGTGCCGTATGTGAAGGATATTAAAAAACCCGAAGTGGATAAATTGCGCGCCAGCACCATGGTGGGTGACGGGTTGGATCCTACACGCGACTTGCTCAGCGTGGAACAAGCCGAAGTGGCCGTGTTGAAAGTGCCGCATTTGAAGGCTACCATTTATCCGCACAGCCGTTTGCCCGGTTGGAATCTCCCTCAGTATTTAACGGGTGGCGGGCTTGGAGCGTACCTCTCGTTATTCACGCCGGATTTCTACCCGATTAAAACAGTTAAACGCTTGCGTAAGGTGGACGGCAAATGGCAACTTGTTCCGGAATATTTTATCCGTAAAGAAGTGCCTACTTTGTCCGGCTTTATTCACCGCGATCACCTGACATTTACCGAACAGGTACAAGATCGGATTGAAACGCCCGCTACTCCCGAGAAAAAATAAAACAGACTTCTTTGATAAAATATCCCCGCTTCAGCGGGGATATTTTTTTGTGTTCCTCTTCATTTTTCATAAATTAAATGTTACAATGAGCGTAGAGGGAAAAAATGTCTATTTCACTTAGTAACCGCGCCGAACGAATCGGTGATTCGCCTACTCTTAAAATCAATGCCAAGGCTCGTGCGTTAAAAGCAGCCGGGCAACCTGTTATTCATTTGGGAGGGGGAGAACCCACCTATCCGGCTCCGCAAGCGGCTGTAGATGCCATTATCCAAAAAGCACAGAGCCGTAAAATCAAATACTCGCCTTCTTCCGGTACGCCCGAATTGAAACAAGCCGTTTTGGCTTATACCGAAAAACAATACGGTCGCCGCTTTGAGCCGGCCCAGGTATTGGTATCGGCGGGAGCGAAGCAAGCCCTTTTTAATTTTTTGTTGGCGGTTGTGAACCCGGGAGACGAAGTGGTTTTTGCCGCTCCTTATTGGGTAAGTTATCCGGAAATGGTTCGCTTGGCGGAAGGAACCCCGGTGATTGTCCGTCCGGCAAGCGGTTTGTTGGCTACGGCCGAAGAAATTTTAGATGCTATAACGCCTAAAACCAAGGCTATTTTATTAAACAGTCCCTGCAATCCTTCCGGGCAGATTTACCCGGAAAGCACCATTAAGGCGGTGGTGGAATACGCTGAGAAAAATAATATTTTCTTGGTAATGGACGATATCTACCACCAACTCGTTTTTGAAGGAAACACCGTTCCCAATCCGTGTGCTTACGCGCATGAGGGGAAAAATTTGGTCATCATAAACGGAGTTTCCAAATTATACGGACTTACCGGTCTGCGTATCGGGTGGGCTGTCTCGGCCCATACGGAACTGATAGCGGCCATGGGCCGTATGCAGGCGCAAAGCACGTCCTGCAATAGCGATTTATCCGAAGTTGCCGCCGCGGCAGCCCTCTTGGGCGACCAGGCTTGCATTTTGGATTTACGAAGGATATTGGAAGATAACCGCAACGCCCTTTTGGCGGAACTTGCTAAAATTCCGCATGTAAAAGTGGAAAAACCGGCGGGGACTTTTTATTCTTTCGCAGATTTTAGCCATTACAATGCCGATTCCGAAGCACTCGCGCAGTACTTGTTGGAAAAAGCATTGGTGGCCGTTGTGCCCGGAAAGGCGTTTGGAGCCGATGGGTACTTGCGCATCAGTTATTGTGCGGATAAAGCCTCCATTGTGGAAGGCGTACGCCGTATTCGCTGGGCGCTTGATGAGTCCGCTCCCAACGAAATACAAATCGGGGATAAATTACTTACGAGGGATTAATTATGAAAACAGTAAACGCAACACCGGATTTTTTTAAACCGGATTTTGGATTGGAAAATGCTGGATTGAAAACGGAAAAAACCATTTATTGGAACTATTCCACTCCGGCCTTGTACCAAGAAGCTTTGAACCGTGAGGAAGGAAATGTCGTATATGGCGGCCCTCTGTGCGTCAGCACCGGTAAACACACCGGCCGCAGCCCCAACGATCGCTATTTCGTGGAAACCAAAGATGTTGAAGGCAAACTTTTCTATTGCAAAAGCAACAAAGGGATTAAAGCCGAATACTTTGATAAAATTTTCGCTAAAGTACAAGAATATGTGAAAGATAAAGATTTGTTCGTGCGTGATGCTTATGTAGGTTCCAGTGAAGCCTCCCGCTTGAAAGTGCGCGCCATTACCGAATGCGCCTGGAGCAACCTGTTTGTAAAAAATATGTTCATCGAACCCAAACAGGAAGAACTTAAATCTTTCGTACCGGAATTTACCTTGGTATGCTTGCCCAAAATGAAAGTGGATCCGGCCACGGACGGTACCGTTTCCGAAACCGCTATTTTGATTAACTTTGAAAAGAAAATCGTGCTCGTTATCGGTTCCGAATACGGCGGCGAAAACAAAAAAGCCTTGTTCACTATCATGAACTTCCTCTTGCCGCAAAAAGGCATTATGACCATGCACTGCTCTGCCAACGTGGGCGATAAACAAGACAGTGCCATCTTCTTCGGTCTTTCCGGCACCGGTAAAACCACCTTGTCTGCTGATATTACCCGCGGGCTCATCGGCGACGATGAACACGGTTGGGATGCCGACGGTATCTTCAACTTTGAAGGCGGCTGCTATGCTAAAGTAATCCGCTTGAACCAAGAAGCCGAACCGCAAATTTTCTCCACCACCCAACGTTTCGGTACGGTGCTCGAAAACGTAGTATTTGACCCTCAAACCGGCAAACTCGACTTGGACGACGATACCTTGACCGAAAACACCCGCGCCTGCTATCCGCTTAACTTTATTGATAACGCCGTGGAAAGCAAACGCGCCACTCACCCCAAAAACATCATTTTCTTAACCTGTGATGCTTTCGGTGTGATGCCGCCCATTTCCAAACTCAGCGCCGACCAAGCCCTCTACCACTTCATCAGCGGCTACACCGCCAAAGTGGCCGGTACGGAAAAAGGCGTAAAAGAACCTTCCAGCACGTTCTCTACCTGTTTCGGCGGGCCGTTCATGCCCTTGCACCCTTCCGTGTATGCCGAACTCTTGAAAAAGAAAATTCAAGAACACAATGTGGACTGCTGGCTCGTAAACACGGGCTGGATCGGTGGCCCCTATGGCGTAGGCAACCGCATCAGCATTAAATATACCCGTGCTCTCTTAAATGCCGCCTTGGAAGGCAAATTGGCGAAAGTGGATTTCATTACCGACCCGGTATTCGGTTTCCAAATTCCCACTTCCTGCGACGGCGTGCCGGCTGAAATTTTGAATCCGATTAACTCTTGGGAAAACAAGGAAGAATATATGGTAAAATATGAAGCCTTGGCCAAGTCTTTTATCGAAAACTTCAAAAAATACGAAGACGGCTGTTCCAAGGAAGTTTTGGCTGCTGCGCCCAAAGTGAAATAACTTTGCGCCGGTCGGAATTTTTACGCGGAGCCCTATTTTTGGGAAAACCCCTTACAATAGGGCTCCAAATATACTAAAATTTAAGAAACACTTACAATTTATATACAACAGGAGAATTACAACTATGGCTAAAGCTAATGCAAAATTTATGGCCCCTTTAACCCCCAGCGCCGAACTCGCGGCCGTGGTAGGCTCTGCTGCCTTGCCCCGCACCGAAGTCGTCAAAAAAATGTGGGATTACATTAAGAAAAACGGCTTGCAAGATGCCAAAAACAAACGCATGATCAACTCTGATGCCAAATTGGCCCCTATCTTTGAAGGCAAAAAACAAATCAGCATGTTTGACATGAGCAAATACCTTTCTAAACATTTGTCCAAATAGTTTGGGTATTAAAAACCCCGCTTCGGCGGGGTTTTTTTATGTTACAATAACAGAGAAGTCTATATTTTCTCATCAATTTTACGGAAGGGGTTTTTTATTATGCCGGTAAATTTGGAAGCCATGTATAACGATATTTTAGCCGCGGCGGGCGGGGTTGAAAATATTGTGAGTTTGGGTTGTTGTATGACCCGTTTTCGCTTTACGGTAAAAGATGAGGCCTTGGTAAAAGTAGAGGCCTTGCGCAAAGTGCCCGATGTGGCCGGATATTTTTATTCGGGGGTACAACATCAGTTAATTGTGGGGCCTTCCACCGCCACAAAATTAGTAGCCTATTTTAATGCCCGCCACTCTTTCCAACCGTTAGAACAAAAAGAAGGGGCGGAAGCCGTGCAAATATCGCCGGAAGACCGCGCCCGCCGCGCCAAAGTGGCCGTTCGCCGCAAATACTCCGGACGGGTAAGCCAAATTTGCGCGCGTATCGGGAATATTTTTCTGCCGCTTATCCCGGCGTATATCGGGTGCGGGCTTTTGCTGGGAATCAGTAACATTTTATCCAAAACCCTCTTGGCAAACGACCCGAATACCGCCGCTCTTTTTAATGTGTTCGGTAGCGGTATTTTCTTCTACTTAAATGCAGTGGTCGGCTACAATGCCAATAAAGAATTTGGCGGAACGCCCGCCTTGGGTGTGGCGTTTGCCGGTATTTTGAATATGCCTGCCCTTTCCCAAATCACCTTGTTCGGCTCTTCTTTAATGCCCGGCAAGGGCGGGGTGTTGGCTGTTCTGTTGGTATGTTGGGCCGGCAGTTGGTTTGAAAAACAACTGCGTAACCGTGTAAAAGGAAGTGCGGAAATGTTTTTAACGCCTACTTTAACGGTGCTTGTGGTGGGCTTTATTTCGCTTTTGGCAATTCAACCCGTTGCCGGTTGGTTAAGTGAAAAACTGGCCGAATATACCCAAGTTGCTTTGAAAAACGGCGGTTTGTTGACGGGAGCCGTGTTGGGGGGAAGTTTCTTGCCTCTCGTGATGATGGGGATTCACCAAAGTTTAGTGCCGATTCATCAACAACTGGTTGATTCCTTGGGCTCTAATCCGCTTTTTCCCATTTTATGTATGGCGGGAGCGGGGCAAGTGGGGGCAGGATTAGCCGTGCTTTTCAAAACGAAAAATGCCCGCTTCAAAACCCTTATCAAAAATGCACTTCCCATTGGTCTTATGGGAATCGGCGAGCCGCTTATTTACGGCGTAACCTTGCCTCTTTTCAGGCCGTTTATTGGGGCTTGTTTGGGGGCTGCGTTCGGCGGAGCTGTAGTGGCTTTGGCGCAGGTAACATCTTCCGTTCCGTTTGGTGTATCGGGCCTGGTTCTTTTGCTTGTGTTAAGCAATGTAAAAAGCGTGTTGTTTTACTTGTTGGGATATGCCGTAGCAATGTTGGCCGGGTTTATCATCACTTGGAAGTTAGGATTTGATGATATCCCTGCGGGTAAAAAATAATTTTTGTTACACATACAAATACCCCGTCTTGAGACGGGGTATTTTTCTTTTTAAGTTAAGGCATAAAAGGCTGATTCTTTTGGAAACAAATATCCGGCTCTATCTGCTGTTTTTGGCAAACTTCTTTTATTTTTTGGGCCAAATTATCCCAATAGGCTGTTTTTTCTTCCAAATAAATATCGCAATAAACGGGTAAGTATTGCGGATAATTTTTTTCCACAAACGAAATCACTTTTTTCTGGTATCCGGGCCGCATATTCAGGCTGTCGAAAGCATAGCGGTTGGTAAACGGCCGCGTGAGATGTATGATTTTTTCCCAATCGGTAATTTCGGGAAAAATCGGAGCAATCATCACAGCGGTGGGGATATTGTTTTCATGCAATACTCGCAACGCGTTTATACGCTCTTGTAACGAGGGGGCCCCGGGTTCGGCCAGTTGGCGGAAAGTTTCGTCTGCCGTGGAAAAAGAAAAACACACTTCCGCTTTCCACATTTCCTTTAATAAATCCATATCGCGCAGCACTAACGGAGATTTGGTGTAAATGCACACTTCGGCCTGGGCAAAGCGAAGTTGCGTTAAAATGTTGCGGGTTAATCTAAATTGTTCTTCGTAGCGATTGTACGGGTCGGTAACGGAAGATAGCATTACCCGCGTATGAAAAAGTTTTGCCGGGTGCGTGGGGGCAGGGCACTCTTTTACATCTAAAAAATCGCCCCACTCTTCCGCATGTCCGCTCAACTTGCGCATATATTCCGCATAGCAATAGACGCACTTATGCGGACAACCGACATAGGGATTGATGGTATAATCAAAACCCGGAATTTTAGATTTTAACAGGAGTGTTTTAACAGTAGTGGTTCCTAGGGTAGTCATAAGTTTTTCTCGCTGGATAAATTACTTTACAATAGTGTACAATATCAGAAACGGGAGGGGAATATGTCGCTCGCCTGGAATCAAACACTCCAAAAACTAAAAGAAGTTTTTAATTTTTCTGCCCGACGGGAAGCCCTGTACCGCCAATGGGAAACATTGGCCGAACAAGGCAGTAAAGAAGCCCGCTATAAACTTTCTTCTTTATATCCGCAGGAAAAGAAATACTATCCCTTGGCTTTTAAGTGGACTCTTTCCCTGGCCAAGCACGGCGGAGATGCCGGGGTGATGTTGCAAGCGGCACAAATGTATCGCTTGGGGCATGGAGTGGAAACAGATGAGGCGCAGGCTCTATTGTGGTTGGAGCGTACCCTTTCGTTACATATCCTGCAAGGGAAAAAATCTCCGTTATCCAGGCAAAAAGTCAACTCTGTTGAACGGGAAATACAATACCTTCGAAACAAAATCGGTTGGAAATAACTTTTCATAAAGGTCTCTTTTTAGAGACCTTTTCTTTTTAACTAATCCTTTTCTTCCCTGCGAAAAAAGAATTTTCTTTCCTACACTACCAGTATTAAGCAGGGGGGATTATGGGGAAAATGCGAGAGAAAACAAAGCCGCTCCAACCGAACTGTAACGGTTGTAAAGAAAGCGAAGAATTGATTTGCCGCTATAATGCGCGAGTGTTTGATCCGTGTGTGTATTTGTGTGTATGCTATTGCGGGGAAAATTTTAAGCGCACTTGGGTGCCGGACGAGGCCCTGGGGGAGTGCCGTTTTGCGCTTGATTATCACATTACCGGATTGGAAGAAACGGTACAAATGCGGGAAGATGTTTCCCAATGGGCGGGGCAGGTGGGGGGATTGCAGGAAGCCGAACCTTCCCGTCGGGTAGATATTCTAAATGTTCAAATGCGTATCAAAACAGAAAAAGATTCCATGGGATCTGGTCAACAGGCGGAAGTGGAAAGTGAGGAAGTTCCGCTTGTGCGAGAGGACGGAGCAGAAGTCCGTGTGTTATGCGGGCGCTGGAAGGATAAAGTCGGGCCGTTGGAAGGGCTTTTAGCACCCGAAACTTCTTTTTTAGATATTACATTGCTACCGGGGGCGGGAGAGTCTTTCCCGTTGCGGCCCCAAAATAATTCTTGGATATATGTATTTGGCGGAAAGGGAACCTTCGGGCGAACCGGAAGAAAAAAATTCGGCCGCCGTACTTTTTTGCATATCAACGGTAGCGAAGCATATGTCTCCACCCGGTGCGAAGGGGTAAGGTTTTTGTTATTTTCCGCCCCGCGTACGGAAAAAGAACTGAAAAACTGTACCAACGGGCGTGCACATATTTGTAAGGCAACGGGTATTGATTTCGGGAATAAAAAAGAATAGAGTAAAAAAAAGGGGGAACGGTATGAAAAAATATACATGGATTGTGTTGTTTTTAATGTTTTGTTTTCCGTCTTGGGGACAAATTCAAAAAACTTACCATTATGGGGTAATCCCTACGGAAAACATTACCACCTTTGAGGTAAACCCTTCCATTACCACCATAGACGATAGCAAAGGCATTTCCACCAGCCAAATGACCTTAAAAGCCTATCGGGTAATTAACGAAGAATATAACTGGGGGATAGAAGTTCCGTTAGCGCGTTTTGAATCGCCTGAAAAATCGGTCAGCGGGTTAGGTGATACGGCGGTCAATGCTACTTGGTTCCAACCCAATAACAACGACCGCTTGGCCTTTGGCGCCAAAATGGAATTTTTCCTTCCCACGGCAACGGATAAACGGCTTGGGAGCGGAAAATTTCAAGCCAGTCCTTCCGTTTATGCGGTATTGTTTTTGCCGGAAAATATGTACGCTGCGGTGGGGTATAAGCACTATGTGTCGTTGTTTGGAGACCATGCCCGTGAGGATATCAACTTCGGGCGTATCCGCTTAAATATCGGCTACACTTCACCCGACGAGTGGTGGGTGCTGACAAACCTTTATTATTACATGGATTTCGAACATAGCGGTAAAGCCGAGTTTGTGCCGGAAGTGGAAGTGGGTACTTTGGTTAACGACGGGGTAGCCTTTTACATTAACGGCAGTACACACGCCGCCGGAAATTGGGACAGTAAAGATTGGAGTTTAGGGGTAGGATTCAAACTTTTGTATCTGTAATAAAAAGCCCGCTGTTAAGCGGGCTTTTCTATTTCTTCCAAAAGCATTTGCAGGGCGGCCAGGGAAGCGCGTGCGATATTGCGCTCTCTCGTGCGGGAGAATAAAAACTTTTTGGCTATGGTTCCCCGCGGGCCCGCTACGCTAATCCATACCGTCCCGACAGGTTTTTCTTCAGTGCCGCCGTCCGGCCCTGCAATCCCCGTAGTGGAAACCGCCCATTGGGCTCCCGTTAAATGTTTCACCCCTTCTGCCATTTGGCGGGCAACCGGCTCGCTGACGGCTCCATAAGTTTGCAAATTTTCTTTGGAAACTTGCAATGCCTGTTCTTTTACTTCGTTTGCATAAGCCACCACACCGCCCAAAAAGTAAGCGGACGCCCCCGGTACAGAGGTAATCATTTTGGCGATATTTCCCCCGGTGCAACTTTCGGCACAGGCCACCGAAACCCCTGCTTGTTTGAGGCGTTTGGCAAAAGTTTCTTGCGGGCTTGCCTCGAGGGTGGTTTCTTCGTTTGCCAAATGGGAAACGGATTTTTTTAACCGGGCAAAAAAAGCGTCCAACTGTTCAGCATTAGTGCCCGTGGCCGTCAAGCGCAGACGGATAAACCCGGGAGACGGTAAATAGGCCAGTGAAATGCCGTCGGGAAGGCTGTTTTCAAAAGTTGCTAACTGCATGGCCAGTTCCGCTTCGGGGATATTATATACCGTCAGCATACAGTATCGCAGTAAACCTTGTTGAAATTTGGCCTTTAGACGGGGGAGTACTTGCGTCGGGAACAAGTGTTCCGTTTCAAACGGTACCCCGGGGAGAGAGACTAGCACTTTGTCTTCCTCTTCAAACCACATACCGCACGCCGTTCCCTTTAGATTTCTTAACGGTAAGCAACTTTTAGGCAGAACGGCTTGGGTTTTATTATAGGCGTTTAACCGTTCGGGTTGGGCGGCAAACATTTCTTCCAGCCACGCATATACCTGCGGTTGAAATGTCAGTTCGGTATGGAAAAACTCCGCCAAGGCCGTTTTGGTAATATCGTCTTTGGTGGGGCCCAGTCCGCCCGTTACAAAAACCGCCCGACTGTTGTTCCAGGCTTCCTTCAATGCACGCAAAATATCAGGTTTCTTATCGGAAACGGAGCGGATTTCCACCGTTTCCATGCCGATAAGCGTTAATTCTTTTGCGATAAATCGGGAGTTGGTGTCCAAAATTTGGCCGAGTAAAATTTCGTCGCCGATAGTAATAATGGTTGCTTTCATAAAAAGAGACCTCTCTTGCCGATATTCTAGCACTTTTGAGCCCCGGTAGGCAGAAGGAAGGTAAAAATTATATAATATTATTATATTTCCACCGTTTTTTTGCCTTTATCGGCCCGCCTCTCAGGCGGTTTATTTTTGCCCGGTGGCAGGAGTATTATGAAGAAAGAAACCATTGTCCCCAATCCGTTGGCGCTTGTGCCGCTTGCGGTATTTTTAATTTCTTATGTAGCCGTTTCGCTGGCGGCGGGTGATTTTTATAAAATGCCCATTACCGTGGCGTTTGTGTTGTCCTCGGTAGTAGCCGTGATGATGAGCAAAGGCGGCAGTTTGCATAACCGCATAGAACTTTTCTGTAAAGGGGCCGCAAACAGCAACATCATGCTGATGGTTGTTATCTTTGTGCTGGCAGGGGCATTTGCTCAAACGGCCAAGGCCATGGGCGCGGTGGACGCTACCGTTAATTTGACGCTGTCTGTTTTGCCGAGCAATGTACTCGCGGCCGGGGTATTTTTGGCCGCTTGCGTGATTTCGGTTTCCGTCGGTACTTCGGTGGGTACGATAGTCGCTTTGACCCCTGTGGCGGTTGGCCTTGCGCAAGAAACGGGGCTTAGTTTGGCTCTCATGGCTGCCGTGGTAGTCAGCGGTGCCATGTTTGGCGATAACCTTTCCTTTATTTCCGACACCACCATTGTGGCAACCCGTACGCAAGGGTGTAAAATGGCCGATAAATTCCGTACTAATTTTTTAATCGTAATGCCGTTTGCGTTGTTGACGACCATTTTGTATATTTTTGCGGGTAGCGGAGCCCACAACACCTTTACGCACGGTGCGATTTCTTGGATAAAAGTACTTCCGTATGTGGCAGTACTGACGGCCGCGGTGGCGGGCGTAAATGTAATGGTGGTTTTGCTGGGCGGCACCGTGTTGTGCGGGGTTATCGGCTTGCTGACGGGCGCTTTTGATGTGTGGGGGTGGACGACTTCCATGGGCGCCGGTATTAACAGTATGGGCGAACTGATTATCGTTACCTTGCTTGCCGGCGGTATGCTGGAAATGATTCGCTACAATGGCGGGCTTGCCTGGATTATTGAAAAAACAACCGCACACATTTCCGGCCGCAAAGGGGCGGAACTGAGTATTGCCGGGGTGGTCAGTTTTGCCAACTTATGTACCGCCAACAATACGATTGCCCTTATTATGGCGGGCCCGATAGCCAAAGAAATTGCCCAAAAATACAATATTGCGCCCAATCGTTCGGCCAGTTTGTTGGATATTTTTTCCTGCTTTGTGCAGGGTATGATTCCTTATGGGGCCCAACTTTTAATGGCTGCCAGTTTGTCCGGGGTTTCTCCCGTACATATTATGAAATATCTATACTATCCGTATTTGCTGGGTATCGGGACGTTAATAGCCATTTGGCTCGGTTTTCCTCGTAAATACACGAAGCCTGCCGAAGCACCCGCCTCGTAGTGCATGGGTTCTTTGCGCGTGGTTTTATTTTTGATAAAATAAAAGAAATACTACCTGATTTGCGCGCTCGTAGTTCAATGGATAGAGCGTCAGCCTCCGAAGCTGGAAATGTGGGTTCGACTCCCGCCGAGCGCACCATATTAAAACACGCGAAAGCGTGTTTTTTTATGCGCGAGGGACGGGCAAACTGCTTGAAATAAACTTTTTTATTCGCTATACTAATAGTGACTAGCAAAGGAGCGCGAGGGGCCTGCCCTCACAACATGCGGCTTTTGCTAGTTCTTTTATGTCTGTCCCTTCCCAAACAATTCTTCTGTCAAAAAATTTTGTTTTCTCCTCTTCACGCGCGCGTACGAAAAAAGATATAATAATATCATGGATTATTTTATTTCCAAAAATAACTTTCCGTCTATTAAAACCTTTCTCTTTTTCCTGGGAGCGGGGGTTTTGTTGTGTGGGGGAGTATTTTATGTGTATCCTTGGGTTATCGGGCACGCGGCAGATTTGGCTTTCGGGCATTTTTCCATACCGCTCTTTTTGGCCCGCCACCCCGTTGTATACGGGTTGGTAGAAGGCGTGACGCGCCTAGTATATGTATTTTTGTCCATAGCCAGTTTAGATGTGTTCTTGCTTGTTTTCCTCTACCGTGTATTGGACGAGTTGGTTACCAAACAAGGGGTTGTGGGTGGGTTGTTGGCAGTTACCGGCAGAGCGCTTAAACCGCTTCTTTTGGGGCAATTGTTGCTAGGCGGAGTGTTATGCCTGTTTTTGGGTTGGATACCGTCTTTTTCCAGCCTTACTTTACTGCCCGTTTTCTTTTCCGCTTCTTTAAGTGTTTGTTTTTTTACGGCGTGCTGGGTTGTTTCTACTCTCGTGTTCGGCACGGCCTTTGCCGTAACGGAAGAGGGAAAAGCGGCTTTACTGCAAACGCGGAAACTGCTGAAAACCCATTGGCTTTTTTGGAGTTTCTTTTTTCTGGCCGTTGTATCGGCCGGTTTTTTGCCGGCGGTCGTTTTCTTAAAAATGGGCGTATCCGGCGGAATTTTTCTATCCGTTTTTTATTTGATTTTCGGTATGTTTAACCAATTGCTGGTGTGGAGTGTTTTTTTAAGTTGGCTTTTCCGTAACCCGGAGATTTTAGCGGTTGACTGACTTGCTTTTTGTGAGGAAAACATTATCCTATCTTAATAGCGAAAAAGAGACGAAATCTATGAAAATAAAACAAATCCTTGTTCTGCTTTTTTTATTTGTATGTTCCCCGATGCTTGCCGTGTCGCAGGAATTGTCGGCGTTGGAACAATCTATTTCCGCCGCGGCGGAAAAGGCCATGCAAAACCAAAATGATGAAACCTTGGTTCAGTTGGGTTACAAAATGGCCAAAGAAAAATGCCCCTACGACCCCTTTGAGTGTACGCGCGATATCATATTCAAAGCCGAGTACGAAGCAGGTGGCGATATTTTGCAAGCCTTTGTGTGCGACGAAAAAGAAAATGGCGTGTGCTTGACTGCCTTGGCTTTTGCGCGCGGCGGGATTCGTTATGCGTTGGAGCAAACTTACTGGAAAGGTAAACCCATTAAAGAGGTGGGGAGCGTGGTTTCGGCTTTGGTAACGGAATATGGGGTACAATCGGAAAAAGATGCCGAAATGGCTACTAAGTATTTTTATGATTTATTAAAAGATGCTCATAAAGATTGCGATTCCGGTTTCTCCATAGATTACGGCTCCGCGGCGCACCGGGCTGACCAACGCCAAGCGCGGGAACGCAAATCGAATAACTGTGCTTCCGAGGTGGCGGGCCTGTCCGCTATTGCCATGTTGGCCCAAAACGCAACGGAAAAAAATGAGGCCGCCGATAAAATTTATGACTTATTGGAAGATACTTATTCTTCCTCTGCCGCGGGCATTGTAATTCCCGGTTGTATATCGGCGTTGGCCGTTTTGGATACGCAGAAGTCCTTTTCTTTAATTGAAAAATTTTTATTGGACGAAACGATCCCCACCACCGCGGGAGATGTGTTGCACTCCGTTTCTCTTTCCGGGGTGGCCCGGGGGGCGCTACGCGGTGTAAATAACTTGCGCGGGGGGGATTCCCGTTACTTAAACCGTATCAACGAAAGTTTCCAATACTTGGATAAAGATGAAGCACGCCGACAAGGCCATAAATCGATGGAAGCCTACCAAGCCCAATATCCGCAAGGAAACTTGTTGGAAGATGTCGGCTATATGTTAGGAGAACTCAGTAAAGAAAACCCGCGTGCGCAGGCCTTATCCAAAAAAATTATAAATAAAGCAAACGAGTATGCCATAGAAGATACCCATGCCGCCGGAAGAATTCATTACCCGGTTGTGTTAGGTATTATGAGCGGACTACGCAAACACGGAAATACTTTTATCTATCTTCCCAAACCCGAACTGTTAAACCTTTTTTACAAAGGAGATTGGTGGGATATTAACGAAGGAACCCAGCGGCGTGTACATTATGTGGCCCAACAATTTGCCAAACAACGCGGTTATACTTGGAAGGAACCGGCCAAAGACCCGGAAAAGCACGAGCGATATGTGTATAATGCTCGCTTGTTAAATATGGGAGAAGTGGGGGATATGGTTGTATCCGCTGTGTCGATGGGTGCCTTGGTAGTTAGTTTGCCTGCTATGGCAAAAGGATTGGCCGGGTGTGTGCGCGCGCTTACTTCTCGTACTACTTGGATGAAGGGCGGTAAGCAATTATTAGATTTACAACGAAAAGTTCGCCAACGGGTTGCTAGCCCTTCCGTGCGCGGCGCGCGAGCCTCGTCTGCGCGTCCGTCTTCTGCCTCTGCAGGGGTTTCTTCCAAAACGACCGTTCCGGCTACAAAGGCCGCTTCCACAACGGGTAACGGTGCACCCCGCGTTGCCGCTACGCCCAAACAGAAGGTAAAAACTCCTGCCGCTAAACCGTCTTCCGCTGCAAAACCTGCCGCTTCTACTAAACCGACGAGCGGTAATGCTAAACCTGCGGCGGCTACTGCAGCCGAAAAAACCTCGGCAGCACCTACGCGTGCCCAAATTGAAAGCGAACTTACGGGGCCGTTAAGTGAACGCGTGCAAACCGCTCAAGTGAAGGCCAGTAGTTATGCGGAACGCTCTTTAATGCCTAAAGCCACCGGTAAGCAAACGGGGCATTATGTGGCTCGTTCGGATAATTTGGTGTATGTGGAATCGCACCCGACTGACCCGACCAAGGCCGTGTTCTATTACGCTGACGATATGGGTTCGGTGGTAAGCCCGAAGGAAGTTCCCATGGCACAATACGATGCGTTAATGAGTTCCATGAGTGCAGCCGAAAAGAATATGTTTGCCCGCGGTCAAAGTGTGTACAGCGATGTAATTGCTACTGCTCGTACAACCCGTGAGTACGACCGCTTGGACGATTTGGCCCGTCAAATTAAAAATTTACGCACCAAGCGTAATGATATTATTAAAGCCCGCCCGCATGTGGCCGATGACCCGGCTCATTTTGCCCAGATTCGCAAAATAGATAGCGAATTGGCAGCCTTACAAAAAGAAGCCAGCCGTACGATAAAAGATATGTCTAAAAACGGTATGGGTAACGAACGGACCTTGGCTCAAATGTTTGAATATGAATTGGAAACTTTTACCGCCACGGCTAAGCCGCGTGCTTCCACTTTAAGTTATGCAAACAGAGGCGGACTTATGCCCAAGGCCAGCGGTAAACCGACTGGAGAATTTAAGCCGCTTCCCGATAATTTGGTGTATGTGGAATCTCACCCCACCGATCCGACCAAAGCCGTTTTCTACTACGCAGACGATATGGGCAAAGCCGTAACCCCGAAGGAAGTTCCCATGGCTCAATATGATGCTATGATGAGTTCCATGAGCGCGGCCGAAAAGAATATGCTGGCCCGCGCAGGTGATTTGTATGCCGATGTGATTGGTACGGCCCGCCAAGAAAAAGAATTTACCCGTCTGAACGATTTGGCCCGTCAGATTAAAGGGTTGCGTAGCCAACGTGCCGATATTATCCGTGCTAAAGCGCATGTGGCGGACGACCCTGCGCACTTTGCCCAAATTCGTCAGATTGACAATCAAATCTCGGCTTTAACACAAGAGGCTACTCGTACGATAAAAGATATGTCTAAAAACGGTATGGGTAACGAACGGACCTTGGCTCAAATGTTTGAATATGAATTGGAAACTTTTACCGCCACGGCTAAGCCGCGTGCTTCCACTTTAAGTTATGCAAACAGAGGCGGTTTGATGCCTAAGGCCAGTGGTAAACCGACTGGGGAATTTAAGCCGTTGCCTGATAACTTGGTGTATATGGAATCTCACCCGACCGACCCGACCAAAGCCGTTTTCTACTACGCAGACGATATGGGCAAAGCCGTAACCCCGAAGGAAGTTCCCATGACGCGTTATCACGAACTGATGGGATCTATGAGTGCGGCTGAGAAAAATATGTTGGCCCGCGCGGGTGATTTGTATGCCGATGTAATTGGTACGGCCCGCAAAGAAAAAGAATTTGCCCGTTTGGACCAAATGGCCGAGCAATTAAATACCTTAAGAGCCCAACGCCAACAAATTGCTTCTTCTCCCAATACCTATGTGTGGGGCGAAGGGGATAATTTTGCTCGGATTCGCCAAATAGATCAACAGATTGCGCAACTGGAAGGTCAAAGCAATATGCTGATTCGGGACATGGCTTCCAATAAATTGGGGACGGAAAGTTCACTGAGAAGTTATTTCCAAATGAACTTGAAAACACCCACCCCAACCCGCACTGCGGCGGCGCGTCCGCAACGGTGGAAATATAACGACCGCTCCCTCATGCCCGATGTACCCAAAAATGCACAGGAAACGGGCCTGTTTGAATTGCGATCGGACGGGCTTGTGTATATGGAACGCCACCCCACAGACCCCACCAAGGCCCTTTTCTATTATGCCGATGATGCCGGGAAGGTTTCCCCAAAAGAATTACCGATGAAGGAATATGTCGGCTTTATGGACGATTTGACCATGCCCCAAAAAGCCAATTTGCAACACGCCGCACAAGTGTATGGCCAGGAAATTTCCGCGGCTCGTGTAAATGTCGAATACAACCGTTTGGACGCGCTTGGAAAACAACTGGGAAAATTGCGGCAGTACGAGGCATACTTGCGCAGTAAAAGCGTGGGTTCAGCCGATGACTTCAAAAAGATTAAAGAAGTACAAAAACAAATTTCTTCCCTGGAAACCGAAGCGCGCCTGACCGTGCGTGAAATGGTAGATAATAAAATGGGGACTGAAAAAACCCTGATGCAAATACTGCAATATGCGCAGGAAACGGAAGTTGCCGCAACAGCAGTCCCGCGTGCGGCAGTTACTATTTCTTCCAATGCGGAAAAAGCCCACGAACAACTGGCTTCTATCGCTAAACAAATAGGGAAATTGGAGAAAAAACGCATTTCCTTGGCACAAAAACCTTTCAGCCAAGCTATTGCCAAAGAAATTCGGGAAATCGACGACCAAATTCGCTTGTTAAGTGCGGACGGAAGCAGTGTCATTTCGCAAATGGTAAAGCAGGATATGGGAAATCAAAGAACTTTGGAATTTTTATTTAAAGAGTGGAAGGAAGCAGTATGAGCCGTTTTGTGGGAATAGTTTTGTTTGTAAGTTTGTTTTGTCTTACCGGGGTGGCAAATGCACAGGAAAATTGGACTCCGGAACAACTGGAGCGTATGGTGGCCGCCCGTGCCATTTGGGAAAAGCAACAAAAGATAGTGGATATAGTTATTGGCAAGAATACCGCTGCGTTGGAGGAGGAACTTAAAAAAGGGTATTCTCCCAATTCATATATTTCGGGGAGTAGCCTTTTGGCCTATGCGATAGATTTTCACCGTTGGGATATGGTGTTACTCCTGTTGCGATACGGCGCTGATATCCATGCCCCTGCTGAGAAGAGGGAAACTGCTTTTTCTAATCTGTTTTTCTTGCAAATAACCTTGGAATCTGCTTTGGGACGATTGCGGAGAGACTATTATTTTTATCAGTGTTTATCAGTTGCTACACACTATGGGAGAGAGTTGAAGGTGACTCCTAAACGGGGAAGTAATTTTTGGAACGCTTCTTCCAAGGCGTTATCGGCCCGTTATACCTGGGAGTTGGTTTCCCAGAAAAAAGTGCCCGTGGTGTGGGCGGCGGCTTTTACCAATAATATCGATTTACTCCTTGCTCTTAATTTACAAGGAGCGGATAAGCCTTACTCCCCAACGGAGAAATTGTTTAGTTTGGTGAAGGAAGACCCACAAGGTTCTTTCCCTTTCCTTCCCGCGGGGCAACAGACGACCCCTTCCTATTGGGTGAAAAAATGGGCGGCTAATGCCGAACACGCTTCCTACCAATCGGCCGATTACGAAAAAGTTCTCCAATCCTTCTAATAAATATCCCCCTGTGAAAGGGGGATATTTATTAGAAGAAAAGTTATTTCAATCTATCGATTTCTTGCTGTAGATTTTCCAAAAAACGGCCTGCGTGTGCCCCGTCCATTTGTGTGTGATGAAATTGAAAAGATATGGGTAGTGTATAGCGGAACCATTTTTTGCGGTATTTTCCCCAAATAAGAAACGGGTTGTTAAATATACCGCTATTCATGCCTACCGCTCCGTCAATTTCCGTATCCACAATGGCAGAGGTGCCGATAACCATGCAGTCTGCCGATAAGTCGCGGTCTTGGCAGGTTTGGGCTACTTGGGCAGTGTGGGTAAGGTATTCTTGATTAAAGGCATCTAAATCGGGGACAAAGAGAATATCACAGGAACTTACCTCGCCCGTTTTATTTTTCACAATCGTATTTACGGCAAGGGAGTCGTACTTTATCAGTTTTTCGCCGACGGGCAGAAGGAAAAACTCCTTCACTTGCGCGGCCGCTCGCCCGATGCAAAAGTCCAGCAACATATTCAGTTTTAGGCCCTTATTCTTGCTGATTTTAATTAAGTTGGTTATGTCGAGCGTTTTGAAAAAAGTGACCATCGGGTTAGGGGCTTTTAACCATAATTTGTACGCCATAGCGCGGGGGGTATCTTGCGGGTTTACTTCTTTCGGCATAGAGGGCTCCTGAAGTTAAAAATGATGAAATTTAATTATATATTTTTATGTGAGGATAAACAAAAAACCACCTCTCGGTGGTTTTTATAATGGTGCGCCCAAATTCTGCTCGATACCACGACGAGCCAGTCCTTATTCGATCCCATATTTCTTATACAAAAACTACTGAACAGGATATTCAGTTAGGCCATAGTTATGTATATTTGCATGATAAGCAAATAGTAGGCACTTTCTTTTTCAATTTCGGCAAAGATATTGAACCCACCTATGCTGTCATTGAAAACGGAACATGGGAAAATGACCACCCATATGGAGTTATACATCGCTTAGCGGGAGACGGCTCTGTAAAAGGGATAGGGACATATTGCATCAACTGGTGCTATGAACAATGCCACCACCTACGGGTAGACACCCATCCGGATAACCAAGTTATGCAACGGCTACTGATAAAACTGGGCTTTACGCGTTGCGGCATTATCCACGTAGTACAAGATAATATGCCACGCATTACTTTTGAAAAATAAACGCCCACAGAATTCTCTATAGTATTCCAAATATATATGTTATGCCGGGTAGAAGGCAGGTTTAAAATCTTCCTTTAAATTTAAAACCTATCGCTTCTACGGAAGATTTTATTTCTTCGTCTGTAGGATTCCCTTCGACATATGCAAATCCGGTACTTAAATCCACCGTTACTTGTTTAACGGAATTCAAATTGCTGATTACCCTAGCTACATTGCTTTTACAATGGTTACAAGTCATTCCGTCAATTTTAAACTTAATAGCTCTGTGTTGCGTGCCTGGCACATTTTTTTTCTTCTTAAGAAACATCGTGTTGATGAAAAGCATAAGCAATATAATAGAACAAAGCACTTTAAAATAGTAAAAACTTCCGTGGTGATGCACTGTTATGGCGAAATTGGATACATCGAACCAACTGGCAGGCAGGAAATTGTCTATAAATAGTCCCGAGGCAATAGCCCCAATAATAAGTGTTGTTAGATAAAGCAGAAATGTTTTTCTGCCCAAAACCTTAGCTATTACCAACATGGAGGCAATATTGGCTGCCGGTCCTGCCATAAGTAATACAAGTGCTGTGCCAGGGCTCATGCCTTTCATCATTAAAGCGATAGCTATCGGAATAGAGCCGGTAGCACAAACATACATAGGGATGGATACCGCCAGTACAAGAAACATGGTCAAAATCGTATTGTTACCAAAGAGCGTAAAAAAATTATCCGGCACAAAATAAGTTATTAAACCCGCAATTATTAAACCGAGTAAAAGCATTTTGCCGATATCTTCCATCATTTCCACATAACCGTATTGGAATATCATTTTTAATTTTCGCGTAAGAGAAACTTCTACCCGTTCTTTGTGATCCGTTTGTGCAATAGTTGCTAATGCCCTTTCATGGGAAGAAAAAGCATTGGCTGTCAATCCCGCAAAAACAGCAGTAAAACAGGCCACTATCGGGCGAATAACAGCAAAGGGAAGCCCTAGCAGAGAATATGTGGCAATAATGGAATCTATTCCTGTTTGGGGAGTAGCTATTAAAAAGGCAATTGTCGATCCCTTTGATGCCCCTTCTTTATACATTGCCATGGCAGTAGGAATTACCCCACAGGAACATAACGGTAGCGGAATTCCAAATAGCGTGGCATACAGAACGGATGTCCACTGATTTTTGGATAAATATTTTGAAAACCATTGCTGCGGCACAAGCACATGCAAAATCCCAGCAAATAAAAAACCAAGTAACAAATAAGGGGACATCGTATTAAATATTGAAAAAATAACAGTTACTACTTCTTTTATAAACTCCATTTCTTTCTCTCCTATTGTTTTTTAATCTGTTGTTTAACGTGGGCAATATATTTTTTGATAAAATTTATCCCATTTTCTAATTCTTCTTTATTAAATTGTTTTAGAAATTTAGCATCTTGCTTATGACACATTCTATGCAAATGTTCATGTGCCACATATATGTCCTTTCCTAATGTTGTTAGACGATAATAAATTTCTTTTTTATTATTTTGGTTTGTGTAAATTTTCACAGCACCTTTGGTAATCAGTTTCCTGATTAAACGGCTTATACCTCCGCGGGTAAGATGCAGGGCGTAGGCCAATTTTGTTACATTGGGGTTTTCTATTTTTCCAATGCAATCTATACAGTGCATCTCGTTGACGGTAAAATTCTTAAGCGTTCCGTCTTGATTTTTAAATTCCATATCCATATCCGAAGCAATAGATAGGAGAGATTGTATCAGTGCATCAAACTCTTTACATGTCATAATATTTTTGTTTCCTTATCAACAATATATAATAATTTTGTTTCTGTATCAACAAAAAGAGAGGTTTTTTCTGCCAAAAGCATGTAGAAAGGACACTATAATCTTCGAATTTGATTCTATTTTTTGTTTGGCTATCAATGGAAATATAGTGTCCAAACTCTGTCCATTCTCCGTATAGCTTATTTGCTTAATCTTGCTTATTTGGCCTAAGGATATGGCAGAAAAATTTTCTGCCATTTTTCTGCCGAGCGTTTGTATAGTTCCGGCTACATAAGATGACGTATTTGACACAGATATTCACGTCGAAGAAAGGCAAGAAAAAACCCGCTCTCGACGGAGAACGGGTATATTTTAAGACGTGCGCCCAACAAGCGGCGAAGTACCGACGATATAGTGTCCAAAACTCTGTCCTTGCTCCTTATACAATATCTTGCTCTTTTTGCTTATTATAGACCGAGATTTTTCAGTTCGATTTTCCTTAGTGCAAAGATTTAAGCAATGTAGATTTGCGCCATCTGCCCCACAAATTCAAAAAAGGGCAAATGCGAGAAACCCATGGGATTGGGCCTGAAAACCCGTTTGTGGGCCAATTTTGGGGCTTGTTTAACGATTCTTTCTCTTATTCACGGTAGAAATACTGGATCTCTGTGGCATAAAGCAGAACTCACTCAGGGATGTTTCCAGTTTACAGGTAGCTTTGTTGCTTTTTCTTGCCATTTTTGTCTCCTGGAAGTATAAGCATTTGCGTCATATACATTCACGCTTCTTATAGGGAGAGAAGTCAAGTTAATTAAGGCGGTGGGTTTTTATTTTATAAGCCAATTCTGTGATTTTTTAGAGAGGGTTTCAAATGTGCTACAATGGAAAAAGAAAAGAATTTATATTATTGTAGTAAGATAAAACATGTCTATTTCTAGTAATCAACTAAAAGTATTAATACATTCTTATAAAACTCACTTTGCCCAATATGAACAATTGATTGTTGAGCAACCTGTGAAATATGGTTTACTAGCAAAGATTAAACAAAAAGGTAAAGTAGCAATTGGATTACAAGGGTACCAGGACAAAAAAAGGGCCAAGGAATTAGAGCAGTTAATCAAAATGCTACATGATGAGTCTAAAAAAATTACCGAGTATTATATTGATGGAATTAAGCGTTCTCTAGAAAAATTAAAAAAACAGCAAGCTAAATCCATCAAAGAACCGATTAAATATTTTCTATCTTGCTTAAAAAAAATTTATCAGAAAAACAAAAAAAATTCTTACAAAATTTTTGAGAAAATAAATGTTTCTCCCCAAATGCAACAAAAGTTTCAAGAAATGAGCGAGATGTTTCAAGAAATGGCCCAAATAGACATGTCAAAAAAAGAAATTGCCGGGAATACAGCTATAATCGGTACCTTAGGCACTCTTACAGCCGCAAGCGTTCCTGCGGCAGTAACTGCAACCATTGGTGCTGTAGCCACGGCATCCACGGGAACTGCTATTTCTTCACTATCTGGAGCTGCTGCAACCAATGCAAATATAGATTGGTTAGGGGGAGGAAGCATTGCCAGTGGCGGTGGTGGAGTTGCTTTAGGATCGGCAGTATTGGGTGGGATTCAAATAGGAGCCACCGGAGGAATTGCTTTATTAGCAACTGGGTTGTTCATTTCAAGTTATTATTCTAATCAGTTAACCAAATCCACAAAGCGTGCAGCAGAAATTGTTACACAAATAAAAAGTATTGAAGCACATTGGCCATTATTGGAAGGACAGATTGCTAGGATTAAAGAACTGATAGACGTAACAAGCAAATTATTCACTTGTGCCCAAAAAAATGTAGATATCCTTCAAATAAACATATTAAATTTCAATATTGAAAATAAAAAAGACGTCGAGATTTTTCAGAAAACTGCAATTTTAGTTAAGGCACTAATTGATATTATTCAAATTCCTTTATTTGATAAAAACGGGGCTTTGTCCGTTAATGGAACTGATATCTTAAAAGCCTCGTACAAAGTAATAGAGAATAACAAATTGATATGAAAAAGAAAATTAAAGATATCCTCTTTCAAGAATTGTTAAAACAAGCAGGGCGACGTATAAGAACATATTTAAAAGTCAATAAAAAAACAACCCCAGCAAAGAGTTTGTCTATCTCTGATTCTGAATTCGAAAATGGAGATGCTTTCGTTGCCCAACTTAAAAAAGACTTAGCATTAGAATCAATCCGTATTACTTCAGACAACATTGGTGGATTTTTGCTTAATTTGATTACGCAAATGGAGAGGGTTCAGCAATTCTGTGCTGTTCAGCAACTCAAACGTAACCGAATTAATGCGCAATGCAAAACATGTATCAAACGCATCGATGCGGCGAAGGAGATAGTGTTGCTGTATTTAAATCAAACGTTTGATGAACGACGAGAAAATTTCGAACAATTATTTTCTCTAGCTGATAAAGCCCTTCTGCATACCAATTCGGAAAAATTAATTCTTATTTTGGAGAAAATCAAGCAATTAGCCGATTCAAGCCCCTTCAAAGATTTACAATCTGTTCTCAATACCCAACAAGCGTTAAAAGACAAGGATCATGAATGGGATTTTTGACTCTTTTTAAGAAAATACGTTTGGGTCCTCTTTGTCTAGCCACTTTCTCTCTCATACATACATAAAATTGCTACAATACAAGAAAGACCCTTTAGAGGTAATTTAAAATGATTACAGGCGAATTAAGAAACAAAATTGATAACCTTTGGCTAATTTTCTTTTCCGGTGGCCTTACCAACCCGCTCGACGTGATTGAACAAATTACTTACCTAATGTTCATTCACGATTTGGACGCATTGGAAGATAAACACCGCCGAGAGAGCGTGATGCTCAAAGTGCCTTTCCATAGCATCTTTGGGGACAAAACAGATTACAAATGGTCCACTTTCCGCAATTTTCCGCCTGAAAAGATGTATCGCGTGATGCAAGAAGGCGTATTCCCATTTATCAAAAACCTGCATGGGGACAAGAATAGCACCTACTCCAAGTATATGGCTGATGCTATTTTCAAAATCCCGACTGCCCAACATTTGGATAGCATCGTTTCTGCTTTGGACGATATTATGTCCAATCCGTCGTATGCCGAGAAAGATATGCGTGGGGATGTGTACGAATATCTGCTTTCCAAAATTGCCACGGCAGGTACAAACGGCCAATTCCGCACCCCTCGCCATATTATCCGCATGATGGTGGAAATGCTGGACATTAAGCCCAATGACGTCATTTGTGATCCGGCCTGTGGTACGGCGGGTTTTTTAGTGGCAGCAGGCGAGTATTTAAAAGAGAAATACCTAAAAGAAGTTTTCTATAACAAGCAGAACCGCGACCATTTTAATAATGGCATGTTTTTTGGTTACGATATGGACCGCACCATGCTCCGTATTGGGGCCATGAACATGATGATGCACGATATTGAAAACCCTGCTATTGCTTACCAAGATAGTCTTTCAGACCAAAACACCAAGAAGAACTGTTTTACCAAGATTTTGGCAAACCCACCTTTTAAGGGTAGTTTGAACGAAAATATCGTCTCACAAGATTTAACCAAAGTAGTCAAAACCAAGAAGACGGAACTACTCTTCTTGGCGGTATTCTTGCGCATGTTGTCTATGGGTGGCCGTTGTGCTACCATTGTGCCGGACGGCGTGCTATTTGGAGCATCTAACGCACATAAATCTATTCGCAAGGAAATTATTGACGGCAACCGGTTGGAAGCCGTTATTAGCATGCCTAGTGGCGTGTTTAAGCCCTATGCGGGGGTATCTACTGCGGTGCTGATTTTTACCAAAACAAACCATGGTGGCACGGATAATGTGTGGTTTTACGATATGCAAGCTGATGGTTTTAGTTTGGACGATAAACGTGACTCTGTGCAAGAGAACGACATTCCCGATATTATCGCCCGTTTTAAGAACTTAAAAGATGAAGCCAAACGCCAACGCACGGATAAGAGTTTCCTCGTGCCTGTAAAAGAAATCCGCGATAATGGTTACGATTTATCTATTAACAAGTATAAACAAATTGAATATGTGCCCGAGGAATATCCTGCCCCAAAAGAATTATTGGCTGATATTGCCCAGCTGGAAAGGGATATTACCAAAGGCATGAAAGAATTGGAAGGAATATTGTAATGGGAACGAATTGTTTGTCAAACTATAAAATATGCGATCTTAATAAGGTAGTTTGGTTTCAAGAAGGACCTGGGGTTCGTAAAAATCAATTTAGAACTTCTGGAGTGAAACTCTTGAACGTCGGAAATATCTGCGATAGAAAACTAGTCCTTGATAAAACAAGCATCTATATTTCGGAAGAAGAGGCATATGGAAAATATAAGCACTTTTTAGTTGATGAAGGAGATTTGCTCATTGCAAGTTCCGGTATTAAAGTAGAGTATTTTGATAAAAAAATCACATTTGCGGAAAAGAAACATTTACCTTTATGCATGAATACAAGCACAATAAGATTCAAAGTTATTGATAAAGATGTTTTGGATATAAACTATTTTCGCTATTTTTTAACGTCAAAGTATTTTACAAGACAAATACAATTCCACATAACAGGATCTGCTCAACTAAATTTTGGCCCAAGCCACTTAAATAAAATGAAGATAATTCTTCCACTAATTTCTGAGCAAAGACGGATTGCGGAGCGATTGGATAAGGTGCAGAAATTAATTGCCTTACAAAAAAACAACTTAAGAAGTTAGATGAGCTTATCAAAAGCCGTTTTATAGAACTCTTCGGCGACCCCATTACAAACCCCAAAGGTTGGCCAACCTTAATTTTGCCTAAAGTAGCCCCAAAAATTTCGCGGAAGGTAACAATTACAAGTCTGTTAGTATGGCTTTTAAATTTGGATAAAGTGGAAAGCAATACGGGAAGAGTTGTTTCCAAGGAAAGGGTACCTCTTTCTCAAGTAGGAAATTCTACATATTACTTTCAAAATGGAGATGTTTTGTATTCCAAATTGCGTCCATACCTCAACAAAGTAGTTCTTGTCGACGAGGATGGATTTTGCACTTCAGAATTATTGCCTTTGCATCCTAAACCAGAATTATGTAATGCTACGTTTTTAGCTTATCTGTTACGTCATGAAAGTGTTGTGACCTTTCTATCGAATAAAGTAGCTGGAGCCAAAATGCCACGAGTGGATATGGCCACTTTGCGCAATTTCCCCGTCATTCTACCTCCCTTATCTTTACAAACTCAATTTGCAGATTTTGTGGCAAAAATAGAAACACAAAAAGGTTTACTGACTACCCGCTTATCGCACCTTGAAACCTTATACAAATCCCTCATGCAGGAGTATTTTGGATGAGGACAAACTAAATAAAGGAGTAATAATATGGAATCAAAAGATCAATCCAGTGTTAACATAAATTTAAAAGAAGGAGTCATAACTGTAAGTGGCACAGAAGCATTTGTAGAACGCATATTGTCAACCTATATGTCACGCGTACAACAATACAAAGCTAATACAAGCATAAAACCACAATTTCAAAAAACTGAAGATGCTGGCGTGCAATTATTAGGAAACAAACCGGAATATTCCAATCAATCGTCCACAGAAGATATGACGAAATATATCAAACATGGTATTTATCATTATAGCAACGGTGAAACGACATTAATTTTACCGCATCTTCCTGGAAAAAATAATTCCGCGAAAATGCAAGAATTACTTTTGTTAATGGGCTTTGCTGCTAAAGATCACAAAATTAATACTAGTGATTTTAAGATATTAGCTCAAAGACATTCTTGCTTAGATTCAAGTAATTTCGCTTCAATTTTAAAACGAAATTCCAATCTATTTCTTCGAAAAGGACAAGGTAAAACCCAACAAATAGAATTAACTTTTCCAGGGATAGAAGAAGCTAAAAAATTATTAGACAGTTTAACTACGAAAAATGAAAAATCAAATTAAAAAAGAACTCGTCAAACAATTTTCTAATGATCTCGTTGATGCTTTGTTAAACGCGTATCTGAAATCCTTAGCAGAGTATAGAAAAGGCAATTGGCAATATTGCATTAATGAGATAGGACAATTTATAGAAATTGTTCGTCGGTTGATTATATCTCAGTTAGAGGGAAGAAATTGCCCTCTAACTGAAAAATTAAGTATTTTTTCTCAAGAAGAATTAAAACGGTTAGAATCGTTTAGTAAGGCAAACGAAGAATATAGGATAATTATTCCTAGGGTTCTGTTTATGATGGCTTGTTTGCGTAATAAACGAGGAGCCATTCATCCGGGTTCAATCAATCCAAATAAAATGGATGCTAGATTGTTGCTTATAGGGGCTAAATGGATAGTAGCTGAATTATTTAGACTAAATTCAAAAATATCAGAACACGAAACTTCTGATATTATAGAAGCAATTGTTTCTGTTGAAATCCCCTTGTTATGGAATATTAATGGCAAAACTCGCGTTTTAAATACAAAAATGCTTGTCAAAGACAAAATCCTATGTTTACTATATGTGAAATCTATGACGGAAAAAGATCTACGAGAAAACATAGAATATCAAAATATTACGATGTTTAAAAAAATATTGAAAAAATTGCACGCGGAAAGGTTTCTGGAATATAGTGACGATACTGTAATGCTTTCCCCTCTGGGGCAAAAAAAGGCAGAAGAATTGCTAAAATAATTTTATGACGAACTTTGATTTTTTAACTCAAGATAAGCGGTTTGAAGCATTTTCTGGCGCAGCAGTGGCGGCGGAGAATATCTTCGCTATTGATACCGCCTCCTGCATAATGACGTGTCGCAGAGCGCTTGAGTTAGGAGTCAAATGGCTTTATTCTGTGGATTCTTCGCTTGTTCGGCCTTACGAAGATACTCTTTCCGCGCTTATTTATACCGACGAATTTCGCAATCTTGTTAAAGAAGATTTATTTAACCGCATTAAATATATTCAAAAAGTAGGTAATAACGCAACTCATAGTTCCCGTTATATAACCAAAGGACAAGCACTCTTTGCGCTTGAAAATTTGTTCTATTTCATGGACTTTATTGCCTTCCATTATGGCGAAAATTACCAAAAACACACTTTTAACCGTGATTTAGTTGGCAAGCAACCTGCTCCGGCTATGCCTCCGATTGTTGCAGAAATATCCTTAGACGCTCTTTTGGCCTCCAATAAAGCTGTCGCTCCCACTCTGACCGACCAGCGCAAGGCCAAAGAACCTGAATATGTGGCTGTTCCCATTGATCCTACTGAAGCCGAAACCCGCAAGGCCTATATTGATGTCATGCTTACGGATGGTGGGTGGATACAAGGAAAGAATTGGCAAAATGAAGTACCTATAGAACAAATGCCTAATGCCTCTGGCGAGGGATTTGCTGATTACGTGCTTTATGGGGATGATGGCCGTCCGTTAGCAGTTGTAGAAGCCAAGAAAACGAGCGTAGACCCCGCTAAAGGCCGTCAGCAGGCAAAACTCTACGCGGACGATTTAGAACGCCGCTATGGCCGCCGTCCGGTTATTTTCTTAACGAATGGATATGATACGCGCATTTGGGTAGATCAAGAGGGTGGATATCCTGAACGCAAGGTGGCTAGTATCTATGGCAAAAAAGATCTAGAGAAATTATTTAGCTTATTAGAACAAAAGCAGTCCTTAGACCATATTTTAATTGACGATAATATAACGAACCGTTATTACCAAAAAGAAGCTATCAAAGCGGTTTGTGAAACCTTCGGGCAGAGAAACCGCCGCAGAGCCTTATTGGTAATGGCCACAGGGAGCGGAAAGACACGGACGGTGATCTCTCTTGTTAAAGTCCTCTTAGAGCAAGGATGGATTCGTAATTTCTTATTCTTAGCGGACCGTACGGCACTTGTGAATCAAGCTAACCGCGCATTTGTAAACTTACTTCCCAGCGTGTCCGTTAGCAATTTATGTGAATCAAAACCTAATTTACAGGCACGCGGAATATTTTCCACCTATCCGACCATGATGAACTGCATTGATGAATCGGAAGATACAGATGGAAGCAAGATGTTTACGTGTGGACACTTTGATCTAATTATCGTTGATGAAGCACACCGCAGTATTTATAAAAAATACCAAAGTATATTCAATTACTTTGATGGCTTAATGGTTGGGTTAACCGCTACCCCAAAGAACGATATTGACCGCAATACCTATGAGATTTTTGGGTTGGAAGAAGGCGTGCCAACCTATGGCTACGAATTAGCCCAAGCTGTAAAGGATAAATATCTAGTTGATTATAAAACCTTCGAGACCAAACTTAAATTTTTAAATGAAGGGATTGTATATAGCGATCTTTCTGAATCCGAGAAACAAGAATACGAGGAAAAATTTGCCGATGAGAATGGAAATGTCCCTGAAAAGATTGGTGGATCAGCACTTAATGATTGGGTATTTAACAAGAATACAATCGTCCAGGTATTAAACGACCTCATGAATAAGGGGCTAAAGGTTGAATATGGAACTAAAATTGGCAAAAGCATTATTTTTGCTAAGAACCATTTGCACGCTGAGAAAATTTTACAAGTATTTAATGAAGAATATCCCAATTTTCCTGTCGGCTTTTGCCGTGTAATTGACAACTATACCAACTACGCCCAAAGTTTGATAGACGACTTTTCCAATGCTCGTAAAATGCCGCAAATTGCCATTTCTGTGGATATGTTGGATACAGGGATTGATGTCCCCGAAATACTCAATTTGGTGTTTTTTAAGAAAGTGATGAGTAAGGCCAAGTTTTGGCAGATGATTGGGCGTGGAACACGCTTGTGCCCCGGCCTTTTGGATGGTGAAGACAAAAACGGATTCTATATTTTCGACTACTGTTCTAACTTTGAGTTTTTCCAAACGGCTCGTCAGGATACGGGAAACGTGGCGGTATCTTTGCAGGAACAACTATTCAAATTAAAACTAGAGCTAGCTCAGAAGTTACAGGATCTGTCCTTACAAAATGACTTCTTTACTGCTTGGCGAAAAGAACTGGTAGAGGCCGTCCATAAAAGCATCATACATCTAAACCGCAATAATTTTGCCGTGCGCCAACATCTGCAAATTTTAGATCGTTTCTCATCGATAGAGGCATTTCGGCAATTAACCGAGACTGATGTGTATGCTTTAAGTACAGAAGTCGCTCCACTTGTGTTACCGGAACAAGATGATTTTGAAGCATTACGCTTTGATTCTTTGGTGTATGGAATAGAATTAGCTAAATTACGTGGGACATCTTGTGCAAGAGCATACAAAGATCTTGTGAAGAGAGTAGAGGGACTAACGTCTTGTGGCAATATACCTGAGGTCCTTTCTCAAAAAGAGCTAATAGAACAAATTTTACGTACGGATTATTTAACTCGTGCAGAACTTCCCGATTTGGAAGATATCCGCAAAAAATTACGTGATATTATGCGTTTTGTTCCGCTTACTGCTCGTACCCGCTACGAAACGAACTTTAAGGATTGCGTGACGGGATATAATGAAGATGAATTTCATCCTGATACCGTCGAATTAGAAAATTACAGAAAGAAAGCAGAGCATTTCCTGCGCGAAAACAAACATTTGCCCTCAATTGCAAAGCTAACGACCAATGAGCCCTTATCCGAACAAGACATTAAGGAGTTGGAACAGATCTTGTGGAACCAATTAGGCACAAAAGACAATTACAAACATGATGTAGGAGATGTTCCATTAGGCGAATTTGTACGTGCTACGCTGGGGTTAGACATACAAAGCATCAACGAAGCCTTTTCTAAATTTATAGATGAACACAACCTCAATTCTAACCAAATCTATTTCGTAAATAGGATTAAAGAATATATTGCCCAAAATGGCGTATTGAAAGACATGAGTATTCTCCAACGCACTCCCTTCACGGATCAAGGAAGTGTTGTAGATTTGTTCCCCGATGTTACAATCTGGAATAACATTTATTCGGCTATTCAATCCATCAATCAGAACGCTAATTGGATAAACCGAATATAATGATAGTTCCCGTCAAATGTAGTGCGAAATACATGTTTGGGACCGTTTTTTTCGGTTAGAGTGTATCATAAGGGTCCACTAAGAATATACACTTTTTTGTCTTTTTTGCTTTTTTTGCGTTTTTTGCAAAATCGCTACTTTCTGCCATTTTTCTGCCGAGCGTTTGTATAGCTTATGATACATAATGTTGCTTATGTTGCTTAAATATAGTGTCCAAAAGTATGTAGGTTGGCATAATAAAGAGTGGCCATTTTCTCGTATAATTGCAGGGACGTGGATATACGTTATAGTGTCCAAACTGTGCCCAGTATATTCATAGTTTTCGCAAAAAATTTTAGTAGTTTTTATACTTCTTCGACGAGAAATGGTAATTATAGTATGTGAGGGAAATAACGGGATTTTGAAGATTTTAGTTCGATTCCCGTAGCAAGCAATATAGTTTCGATTTTCTCGACGACAATTCAAACATTCTAGTGTCCAAACTCTGTCCTTGCTTATTATAGTTTATTATTGTTCTTGTTGCTTATGTTGCTTAAAAAAGTACGACGAGGAAGTATAAGAAAAAACCCGCTCTCGACGGAGAACGGGTATATTTTAAGACGTGCGCCCAACAGGAATCGAACTTGTATCTTCAGCTCCGCAGGCTGACACTCTATCCATTGAGCTATGGGCGCGAAAATCGGTGCGGATAATAACGGCTGATTTTTGACTACCTAATTATTTTAACATTTTTGTTTTTACTTTTCAATAAATTTTCAAAAAGTTAAAATTTTTATTACCCTTCATCGGGTTTTTCCTTTTATAGTATAGCATTTTTATTTTTCCTTCTCTTGCAAACTGCTATAATACCCTTATGAAACAACAAAACACCGGTACTTATGTGTACGATAAAAAATTAAAAAAAGTGGTGAAAGTGTCCGATAATATCCCGTCGGTCAAATCTTCCGCGGGGTCGGGGCATGTGTGCAACGGTTGTTGCGGCCACTGTGCTTGCCATGAAGACTGATTCCGTCCCGCTTTCTCCCGAACCCGTGCCTTCCTCTAAACCGGGGGTATTGGTGCAGGGCATGAAGAATATTTTTTTGGTACTCCAAAAGGTATTCTTACCCCACTTGGCGGCGGGTATGGGGGCGTTTTTGATTATTGCGTTTGCCACCTATATGTGGGTGTTACAGCCGGCTCGCTTGCCGTCCACTCTCAACTTTATAGTGGCTTTTGTCTTTTTTGTTTTTTATGGTTGTGTCGTTTTCTTTTATTCTTGTTTGGCGGCCAGCGTTTTTGCGCTACGCACTGCATGTGTGACCTTGGAAGATTTTATTGATAATATTTTGGCGCAAGTGAAGGAAAATATCGCCTCCCGCATTGACGATATGAACGAAGGCCTCGCCAAGGATCAAGCCAAGGTGCTTGTATCGGGCAGTGTGCGCGATGTATTCCGTACGGTTCGGAAACAGGAATTAAAAAAATTCCCGCGTTTACTGGCGGCTTTATTTTTGGGTTCGGTAACAATTGCCATGCGCTCGGTGTTGATTGCGCGCATTGCCAAAATTTCCAGCACCACGGTGCAACTCAGCAAAGTTTTTGCAGGACGGGCTACCATTATCGGAGCTATCTTTTTGAATTTGCGCTTGTTTTCTACATTACTTTTGTTGCTAGTTTACGGGGTGGGGGGAACGGTGCTTTTCGCTAACTGTCTGCTTGTGTGGTGGCTGAAATAAAGGTTATTATAATAGTATGAAGAAATTTCTAGTCAGTATTTGTTTGTGTATGTTGTGCGTGCCCTTGTTTGCGGAAACGGCGGCGCAGTTGTTTGCCCGTGCCAAGCAGGAGCCGAACCCGAATATCCAAATCAAAATGCTTTCCAAAGTAATTTCGCGCGCGCCCCGCATGGCAGATGCTTACCATTATCGGGGGGATGCACACCGAAGTTTGGGGCATACACGCCAGGCCATTGAGGACTATACCCATACGATTCGCTTGCGCCCCAAAGACCCGTTCCGCTACTATGCCCGCGCACTTACTTATTTGGATATGGGCCGCCCTTCCCTGGCCGCGGCCGATTTAACCAGAGCCATTTCGCTCAAACCCGCTTACCGCAATTTTTATCTTTCCCGTGCGCGTGCTTACACGGCTTTAGGTAAGTACGAAGGTGCGATTGCCGATTACAAAAAATACTTGCGTGCCAAAGCCCCGCCGCCGGACTTAGCCTTGGAAATGGCCCAAGCCTATTTGGGGGCCTATCGTTACGAAGATGCCGAAAAACAATTGGAGTTTGCCGCTAAGGAAGGCGAAGACTCGGCCGACTTATACTTTTGGCGTGGGCGCGTTTACGGCGGGCAAGGCCGTTTGGATGAGGCTATTTCTTCTTACAGCAAAGCCCTTCATCGGCAGGATAACTATGCTCCGGCCTACCGTTACCGCGCCGCCGCATTTAAGGATATAGGCGATTTGGAAGCCTCGCTTGAAGATTACACCAAACTGATAGCCTTGCAACCGGAGGCCTCGTATTATAACCGCCGCGGGCTTATTTACGAAGAGTTAAAGCAATTCAAATCGGCCGTGGCCGATTATTCCAAAGCCATCGAACTCAACCCCAAATGGGCGATTCCCTACAATAACCGCGGTTTTGTGAAAATGAACCTGAAGAATTGGGCCGGTGCCAAGAGCGATTTGGAAACCGCCATTAAGTTGGACGGTTCCAGTCCCACGCCGTATGTCAATTTGGCAGGGGTACATTGGTTGTGGAAAAAAGACCGTAAAAAAGCGTATCAAAATTTAGATAAAGCCATGCGCCGTAATTTCAAAAAATTTGAATCTCTGTATGATGAAGAGCAAAAGGGGTGGATGTTTAAGGGCTTAAATAAAACGCAGGAATTTCGTGCGTTGATGTATCGCTAATCTGTCAGATTACTCCAAAAAGCAAGGCTTCGAACGGGGCCTTGCTTTTTTGTGCCTTTTCCCTCGTGTTCTATTGGGCGGAAGGGATAAATAAATTTGTATAATATAAATAATGAATTTGTCCGAGGAAAAAGTGTTGGCAGTGCGTAATCTGCAAGTGGAATTTTCCACCCCGCGCGGCATCGTGCCCGTGGTGGGGGGCCTTTCTTACACTCTTTCTAAGGGGCGCGTACTGGCGGTGGTGGGGGAAAGCGGCAGCGGTAAAAGCGTGCATGCCCTTTCTTTGTTGGGGCTATTGCCAGCGGCTGGGCGCGTAACGGGCGGCGAGGTGCTACTTAACGGACAAAACCTGCTTTCTCTTTCTTCTCAAGAAATGCGCTCCCTGCGTGGACGCAAAATTTCCATGATTTTTCAAGACCCGTCCGCCAGTTTGAATCCTGTGTTGACGATTGGCGAACAGTTGGTGGAAACCCTGCGTGCGCATCAAAAAATTTCCCGCGCCGAAGCCCGCTCCCGTGCGGCTCAACTCCTTAGCCAAGTAGGTATTAAAGAAGCCGAAAAGCGCTTGGACGAATACCCCTTTCAGTTTTCCGGCGGTATGTGCCAGCGCGTGATGATTGCTATGGCGCTTTTGTTGTCGCCCGATGTTTTGATTGCCGACGAGCCGACCACCGCGTTAGATGTTACGATTCAAGCCCAAATTTTAGATTTAATCAAAACCCTTCAGCAAAAAAGCGGTATGTCGGTGGTGTTTATTACACACAATTTGGCTTTGTCCGCCAATATCGCCGACGAAGTATTGGTGCTATACGGCGGGCTGTGTATGGAACAGGCTTGCGCGCAAGACCTTTTTAATAACCCCTTACATCCCTATACAAAGGGTTTGCTTTCTTCGCTGGCGTCTTTGCATCAAACCGCCGAAGAATTACCCGCCATTGCCGGTACGCCGCCCGTGCCGGGAGAAATTACCCAAGGGTGTCCGTTTGCCCCGCGTTGTCCGCAAGCAAGCGAAAAGTGTAAACAGCAACTTCCGCCCCTTTTTGAAAAAGACGGTCGGTGCGTTCGTTGTTGGTTGGAGGAAAATAAATGACCCCTCCCGTGTTGATTACCGATTTACATAAAACCTATTCCCGCCGACCGTGGTTGTTAGGGAAGGAAACGCTGTTTCCCGTGCTGAAAGGAATATCGTTGCGTATTGAAGAAGGGCGCGTGCTGGGGTTAGTCGGGGAGTCCGGTTGCGGAAAAAGTACTTTGTGTAAGGTTTTATTGGGGATAGAAAAACCCACTTCCGGAGAAGTTCTTGTAAGCGGGCAAAATGTAGCGAAACTTTCCAAAAAAGAGTGGAAGGAATTGCGCCGCGAAATGCAGGTGGTGTTTCAAGACCCCTATTCCAGTTTGGATCCGCGTATGAGTGTGCGCCAACTCTTAAGCGAGCCGCTTGATATCCACGGGTTATATGAAGAAAAGGCCGAACGGGGAAAATTTTTATTAAAACTGTTGGAAGATGTAGGGCTGAGCGCAGAACACCTAAACCGTTATCCGCACGAATTTTCCGGCGGGCAACGCCAACGCATTGCCATTGCGCGCGCCCTTGCGTTAAGCCCCCGTATTTTAGTGGCGGACGAGCCCGTTTCGGCGTTAGATGTATCCGTCCAGGCGCAGATTTTGAATTTGCTTAAACATATTCAACGCACGCGTCGGCTATCTATGCTGTTTGTGACGCACGATTTTGCCGTCGCACGCTTTTTATGCGACGATATTGCCGTGATGCACCAAGGCCGTATTGTGGAACAGGCCACGGCGGCGGAATTGTTTACCAATCCGCAACACGCTTATACAAAAAAATTATTGGCGGCGGTACCGCAAATCCCTGCCCAAAAACAAGGAGAATAACTATGAAAATAAACCATAAACGCTTATTAGATACTTTTTTGAAGTTAGTTAAAATCGACAGCGAATCTTTTGAAGAGAAAGAAATGCAAGAGTTTTTGGTGGCTGAACTGAAGAAAATCGGCTGCAAAGTAACCGTAGATAATGCCGGGAAAAAATATCCCACCAATGCCAAAGGAAATGTAATCGGCTTCTTGCCCGGTACGGTTAAAAGCGAACCTTTTGTGTTGGCGGCTCATATGGATACGGTCTCTCCGGGAAAAGGCATCTGCCCGGTTGTTAAAAAAGATCGTGTTATTTCCAACGGTTCCACTATTTTAGGGGCGGACGACAAAGCAGGTATTGCCATTATTTTGGAAATTTTACGTACCCTAAAAGAACACCATGCCACTTATCCGCCGGTAGAAGCCCTTTTTACATTGGGCGAAGAATCGGGTATGCACGGTTCTAAAAACATGGACTACAAAAAGGTACAAGGCCGTGAAGGGCTTATTTTGGATAACGAAGCCGGTGATGAACTTTTGGTACAGGGCCCGGCTGTTAACACCATTGAAGTGTGGATAAAAGGCCATACCGCACATGCCGGTGTCTGCCCGGAAAAAGGCATCTCTGCCGTGGAAGTGGCCGCGTATGCCCTTTCCTGCATGAAATTGGGCCGCATCGATAAAGAAACGGTGGCGAACTTCGGCATTATCCAGGGCGGAAAAGCCACCAATGTGGTGATGGAAGAAGTGTACTTAAAAGGCGAAGCGCGCAGTTTGAAAAATGAAAAATTAGCCAAACAAACTGCCCACATGAAAGACTGTTTTGATAAGGCCGTCAAGAAATTTACCAAAAAAATTGATGGGAAAGTTTTTCAACCCGAAGTGAAATTTGTGCCGGTACTCCGCTATCCGGCAGTAAATGTATCCAAAAATCACCCTATGGTAAAGGCGGCTACGGCGGCGGCCAAAAAATTGGGTGTACGCTTGCGTGCGCTTGCGTCGGGCGGCGGTTGCGATGCCAATGTGCTTGCCGGGCAAGGGTTTACTTTGCCCAACTTGGGGGTAGGTGTGCGCGATTGCCACACCTCTAAAGAAACCCTTATCTTAAAAGAGTTTTATGATTCTTGCGCGATAGCGTTGGCTACGGTGCTTGCCTACCGCAAATAACTTTTTTTAGGAGAGCAAAACAGTGTTACGCTTTATTTTAAGAAGACTTCTTCTCTTGCCACTTGTACTGGTGGGCGTAACCTTCTTGCTCTTTTTTCTTACCCAACGCCTAAGCCCCGAAATGCGCGCTTCCTTGTATGTAAAAGATCCGCGCCAAATGGGAGCGTTGGAAGAAGTGATCCGCCAATATGGGTTGCGCGACCATGTGCTAAAGCAGTATGGGCGGTGGATGGGAAATGTGCTCCGGGGCGACTTAGGGTATAGCCCAAGTGCCAATATGCCCGTAGCCCAAGCCATGAAGGAATACTTGCCTGCCACAATTCAACTGGCGTTTGTTACCATTTTGCTGGTCGTGTTGTTTGGGGTATGGTTTGGCAGTTTGTCGGCAGTACATAAAGACAAATGGCAGGATATTTTGGCACGCTTGGTGAGTGTGGGCGGGTTTTCGTTGCCGATTTTTGTATTGGGACTACTGCTACTGATGGTATTTTACGGGAAACTCGGTTGGTTTGCCCCCGGAGGATACTCCGTGCAGACAGATTTGATTATCCATGGCCCTTCCTTCAAAATGTACACCGGGTTTTTGCTGATAGATTCTCTCTTAAACGGAAACTTGCGTGTGTTTGCCGATGTGCTGCGGCATTTGGTTTTACCGGCAGTTACTTTGTGTGTCGGCTCGTTTGCTTTAATGGTACGGGTGATGCGCTCGAGTATGCTGGAGGAATTAAATAAAGATTATATCCGTGCGGCGCGCGCTAAGGGCCTCAGCGAACGGGCGGTTGTATATAAGCATGCAGGTAAAAATGCCATTATCCCCGTGATTACGCTGGCCAGTATTCAGTTTATTCGGTTGTTGGGCGGCACCGTGATTGTGGAAACTATTTTTGATTATCCCGGTATCGGCCGTTTTGGCGTGATGGCGGCACAACAGTTGGACATTGCCGGCATTTTGGGTTTTTCCTTAATGGTAGCGGTACTGTTTGTATTGGGCAATTTACTCTCGGATATTTTATATACGGCGGTTGATCCGCGTATTCGGTTGGAATAAAGTATGAAAAATAACCGTATTCTAAAACGCATTTTAACGAATAAAACCTCTTTAATCGGGTTTTTGCTTGTGTCGTTTTTTGCATTGGTAGCGTTGTTCGCTCCGTTCTTGGCTCCGGTGCAAAACACGCATAACCCCTATCAAATGCCACAAAAAAGTTATCAAATTGCACCCCAGCCTCCTTCTACCCAAAATTGGTTTGGTACTACCGAGCAACAATATGATTTGTACTACGGGGTAGTATGGGGCGCGCGCCTGGCATTTAAGGTAGGGCTGACCGTTACTTTTTTTGCTTTTTTGATTGGTTTGTTTGTTGGGGGAATTGCCGCTTATTTCGGCGGGAAAGTGGACGAAACGCTCATGCGCCTGACCGATGTGGTGTTTGCCGTTCCGTCTTTGGTGCTTGCCATGGTAATTGCCGCTATGTTGGGGCCGGATGTTAAAAATATGATGATTGCTCTTACGGCAGTAGCCTGGCCTTCTTATGCACGCTTGGTACGCGGGGATATTTTATCCGTTAAAAACCAAAACTATGTAACCGCGGCGCGTACTTTGGGTGCGCGCGGCCCGCGGATTTTACTGCGCCATATTTTGCCGAATTCCATTTATCCGTCCGTAGTGGTGGCCAGTTTGGATATCGGTTATGTGGTGTTGACGGCGGCTTCGCTGTCGTTTTTAGGCTTGGGAGCCCAGCCCGGTACGGCCGATTGGGGGCAACTGATTGCCATGGCACGCAACTGGGTACTCGGAACGGCCCAAAACCCTCTTGCGTATTGGTACACCGTAGCAGTTCCGGGGGGTGCTATCTTTTTGTTTGTACTGGGTTGGAACCTGCTGGGGGATGCTTTCCGCGATATTTTAGACCCCAGACAGGCCTGATATATACTACAATGAAAGAAAGACCTACTTTCTTAATTTTTAAAATGAGGTGCTTATGATTCGCCGCAAAGACTTGTATACTGCTCTTTCCGATAGTGCTTTTCGCTTTCCGGATAAAATTGCTTTGGTAGAAGCCGGAACAGGGAAAAAGGTATCTTATCACGAACTGTTAATGAAAGTGGACCGTGCTGCCGATATGTATTTCGAACACGGGATCCGCAAAGGTGACCGAGTGGCCATTGCCCACCGCAACGCCATTGATACGGTGGTGGCCAACTTCGGGCTCTACAAATTAGGTGCCGTCAGTATCCCGATAAACTTTATGGTTACCAAGCAGGAAGAGTTGCAGTACATCTTAAACAACGCCGGAGCCAAAGCCGTAGTTACACAAGCCGAATTTTTGCGCCACTATGTAAAAGCTTTGCCCAACACCCCGGAAGTGAAATATATTTTTACAACCGATGAAATCTCTTCCTCCGCGGCGGATTGCCCTGTCGTGCAAAAATTCTGGGACGAAATCGAAAAATCTACTTTCCACGAAGAAACGGCCTCTGCTCAAGCAGAATTAGATGACTTGGCTTTTATTCTCTACACTTCCGGTACGACCGGTCTTCCCAAGGGGGCGATGCTCACGCACGGTAACTTGGCTTCCAACGTTATTTCCTGCGCGCAGATTTTCAAGATTACGGACGACGATGTGTTCCTCTGTCTGCTCCCGATGTTCCACTCTTTTGCTTGGACGGCCTGCGTGGTTATTCCCATGTACCTCAACCTGAAAGTAGTTATTGTGGCCAATGTAATGCCGGCCAGCAAATGGTTGGGGGCGATGGGTACGGAAAAAGTAACCCTCATTTTGGCTGTTCCGCAAATTTACTCGGTTCTTTCCAAAGAAGCCAAGGGTCTCAAGCGTTTGTATTTGCGCTACTGGCCGTTCAAAAATGTTCGCTTCGCGGTATCCGGGGCGGCTCCTTTAACGCAGGATATCAAAGATCGTTTCGAAGAAAAAATCGGCGTGCCGATATTGGAAGGGTATGGTTTAACGGAAACGAGCCCCGTGGTCAGCGTGAACACCGAAGAACTCCAAAAAATCAAATCGGTGGGGCCGGCTATTCCCGGTGTGAACTTGATTGTGCTGGACGATAACGGTAACGAAGTCGGCCGCAACCAAGAAGGCGAACTTTGTGTAAAAGGGCCCAATGTGTTTAGAGGTTATTGGGGTAACGAAACGGCTTCCCGCGATGCTTTTACCGAAAGCGGCTGGTTCAAAACGGGCGATATCGTGGAAATTGATGATGACGGATTTATCTTTATTAAAGACCGCAAAAAAGACATGATTATCATTAAAGGTTTGAAAGTCTTTTCTGCCCAGGTGGAAGCCGTCATTTGCGAACACCCGGCCATTGAAGAGTGCGCCATTATCGGCGTGCCGGACGGCCGCGGCGGCGAATTTATTAAACTCTATGCCGTGAAACGCGAGGGAGTGGAATATTCCGATGCCGAATTTAGAAAATTCTTGAAAACGCATTTGGACAACTACAAGCGTCCGCGTGATTTCGAATTTTTAGAGGCACTTCCCAAAAATGCTTTACGCAAAGTACTCAAACGCGAACTCCGCAAAGATGCCGTAGCCAAATTGGCGGCGCGCGGTGGTGCAGAAGGAGACGATTCCGTTGCCTAATTTAGCGCAGATTTTGGCAGAAACAATTCCCTCCGCTCATTATGTGGGGGGAATTGTTCGTAGTAGCCTTCTAAAGCGGGAGTCCGGCGATATTGACCTGGCACTTCCGCCGGCAGAAGTGCGCTCTGCCGCTATGCTTCTTGCTAAAAAGTTAAAAGCCGCGGTGTTTGAAATGGATGCCGAATTTGGCGTGTGGCGGCTGGTTACCCATAAAGAAAAAATTCAAATAGACTTAACCGCTTATCAAGGAAAGGACTTAAAGGCCGACTTGTTACGGCGTGATTTTTCCTTTAATGCTCTTGCGTATCCTGTATCGGCGTGCCCGGAAATTGTCATCAATAAACAAAAAGATGGCCATGCGCGGATTCTGCTTAAAAAATTAAAAAAGAATTTGATTGTGGACTATAGCGGCGGTTTGAAAGCCGTTTCTGCCAAAGTGATTGACCGCAACAACCCCCGCGTATTTACGGAAGACCCCTTGCGTATGCTTCGGGCTTTCCGTTCGGCCGCCGAACTGAAATTTACCATTTCTCCGCGCACATTAAAGCAAATCAAAAAAGATGCCGCGCTGATTACGCAATCTGCCGGGGAGCGGGTGCGGGAAGAACTGGAGCGGTTGTTTGCTACTTCCAAAGCGTACGAAAATATTTGCTTGATGGATGATTGCGGCTTGTTAACGGCCTTGTTTGCCGAATTGGAACCCCAACGCACCTGTGCCGAGGTATATTACGGGAAAGGCGGGGTATTAAAACACACGCTGGAAGTGTTTAAGCGCATTGAATTTTTACTTGATAACCTGCCCAAGGCTTTTCCCAAATATGCCAAAAAGTTGGCTCCGTTTGCTCAAAATAAAGCCCTTTATAAAATGGCGGCGCTTCTGCACGATGTTGCCAAGCCGGCTACCGCCAAAGTAAAGGGCGACCGCTTGCGGTTTTTCTATCACGAAGAAAAGGGCGCTAAAATGGCTAAAACCATTTTGGAAAGGTTGCATTACAGCCGGGCGGAAATCCGTTTGATTTGTGCCATGATCGGCGAGCATTTGCGCCCCTCCAATTTGGCCAGTAACGATGTAATTACCGACCGCGGCGCATACCACTTCTTCCGCGATTTGGGAGAAGCGGCAATTCCCATGCTCCTTTTGTGTTGGAGCGATTACGCCAGTTATGTAAGCGACTATCAACTTAAGCGCATTATGCCTAAAAGCGGTGAAAAAATGATGACTCTTGCCCAAGCCCAGCGCACGGCTAATATCGGCAAAACGCTTCGCCATATGCAGGTGCTTTCGCTTTTGTTCAAAAAATATTTTGACCAGCCCAAAAAAGTAACGCCCAGCCGTTTGATTACCGGACGGGATGTAATGGATGCGTTAAGCCTGCCGCCCAGTCCCAAAATCGGCGAAATTTTGGAAGCGGTGGCCGTTGCACAGGTGGAGGGATTGGTGGTTGACCGCGAAAGCGCTCTCGCGTTTATTCGTACGCTGGATATTAAACAACAACATATCACCGCTCCCTGTAAAAAATAGTTGTGCAGGGGCGAAAAACTTTGCTACAATAAATGTGCTGTGAACGCTTACGTTATGCGGGCGTGGTTCAATGGTAGAATGGAAGCTTCCCAAGCTTTAGACGAGGGTTCGATTCCCTTCGCCCGCTTTTTTTATCAGGAAAGACTATGGAAAACGAAAACCTGGAATTCGACGTAAAACCTGCCGGAAATAAAGACCTGTGGCTTTTTCTCATTATATTAGACATCATTTTATTATGCGTGTTCGGGTTTTTCCTGTACAAGCATTTTTCCACTAAAATTTTTAACCCTTCCGCTATTGCTTCTGTGGAAGAACAAACCGAAGTGGTGGAACCGTTGGCCATTGAGGACGAGGCCGTGTTGGTAACGGAAAGTGCCCCCATTGCGGTGGAATCTGTGGCCGCAACCCCCAAAGAAGAAAAGGCAACCCCCAAAGAAGAAAAACTGACCGAAGTAGTGGCGGCCGTAACCGAACAAACGGAACAAGTTTCCGCTGCCGATAAAAAGGAAAGTGTTCTGGTTAAAGTAAACCCCAAAAGCAAATATCGCCGTGTTACTTTCCGTTGGTTTGGCGAAGGGAAAAAGGTATCCATCGTCAGCGGATTTACCATGGCTAAACCGCAAGCCCTCAAAAAGAAAGACGGCTATTGGGAAACCACCCTTTCCATTGCGCCCGGTACTTATAAATTCTTATATGTTATCGACGGTGTGAACACCCTGGATCCCTACTCGGACGAAAAAGACGGACGCTCTCTGTTGGTGTTAGAATAATGATTTTTTAATAAAAAACCCCCGAGAAATCGGGGGTTTTTTATTTCTTGAAATAAATAGTTTCCTGTATTAAACTATATATGTAGGTATTCTGTATCCCAAAAAAACCTACAAATTTTACTTAACAAAATCTATTCAAAGGAATTATTTATGAAACAGGGTTTTACACTTATTGAATTATTAGTGGTCGTGCTGATAATCGGCATCTTGTCTGCCGTAGCGCTTCCGCAATACCAAGATGCGGTTTCCAAAAGCCGCTTATCGCGTTGGTTGGTGTTGGGAAAAGCGTTGTCCGCTTCGCAGGAATTGTGCTATTTGGCCAATGGCGTATATTGCAGTACCTTTGATGAAATGGACATTTCTTTGCCGGCAGGTACAGAATTGTTTGATACCGCCTTGGACGGTGGCGCCGGCCAACGTGCCTTTTTTAATAGGACGACGGGTTCCTCTAACCAAAGTATGTCCGGGGAGCGTGTACGCGTAGATTTGCGCCCGGGCGATGCGGCAGAAGGCGGGGTGATTTCCATGCAGGTGGACTTTACGGACGATAACGAAATGTGGTTGGTCTTTTATCCCAAACAATATCGCATACCACAGGCTGCGGGCCGAATCGTGTGTAAAGGAAACGGTCGTTCCCTAAAGTTGTGTGCCAAAATGGCAGGCGGGGAAAGCAAGCGGACCTCATCAACGGCTTCCCAGTATTTTTTAGATTAGTATTAGTTTTAACTCCCCGATATTTTAGTATCGGGGATTTTTTTGCTCATCTTTAGGAAAATTTTATTTTTTGTGCTGTTAAGCGGGCACTCTTTTTGGTTCTTTTTCCGGTGGAAGAAAAAGTTGTTTTTTTATTGAAGAAAAAAAGAGCAACATTTCTAAAACAGTGTGGCTACCCTTGTCGAAAGCGCGCGGAAAAAGAAGGGGTTTCTCGACGAGGACTTGACCCGTTTTTTTTTTTTTCTT